>NC_014393.1:1547712-1857254 GCF_000145275.1 Clostridium cellulovorans 743B | reverse complement strand
GTATAAGAATTTCTAGTTCAAAACCAAGATCGCATATATGTTCATATTTTTCAGCTATATATGTTCTTAAAAATTCACTGAAGCTTTCTTGCTCCATAATCATTTTAAAATCCGGATGTTCTATTTTGCTGTATTCATAGAAAATATTAATTAATTCAGTTAAGGTATTAGATTTTTGATAAATTATTTTGAGATATTTATCATAATCATCCTTTGGAATGATTCCATCAGATAATGCCTTTGCATAGCCTTGAATATTTGTGATTGGTGTTTTTAAATCATGGGAGATATCTGCAAGCATTTTTTGCTTTTCAATAGCAAGCCTTTTTTGTGCTTCTTCGCTTTCTTTCAGTTCAGTAGCCATTAAATTAAAGCTGTCACATATCTTCACAAACTCAGCTGGTCCTTTATACATGATTATTTGATTCCGTTCTCCATTTGCAAAAGCTTGCATAGCATCTTCTAACTTACTAAGGGGTTTTTTAACCTTCTTATTTAATAATAGTACAAAGATATTTATACAGGTTATATATAAAGCTAGCAACAAAGAAATGAAAATTATAAAATATTTTCGTAATAAGTACGTTGCTTCTTGGTCACTTAATTTCTTTATATGTAAAATTAACGTGTATGTATCACCTTTTTTATCCACAAAGGAATGCTTTTTCACCTCATAGTTATCAGATTCATTAGGAATAGTTTTCAGTTCTTTATCAGTATGAATTGGTAATTGTTGCACATCATTACCTTTTTGATAAATAACTTTATTATTGCTATCTAGTATCTCAATCCATCCATCATTTCCAACAAGTGTATTAATATTTATTTTATCAAACTCAAGATTTTCAAGTAATGCTTGCTGCTCAGATATTTTAGGTTGAATTATTATATTATCTTCATATACAATTATCACCTCAAAAATAATTACTAAGACAAAGATTGCTATATTCATAACAGAAAATGCCAAATAATTCTTTAATAAAAGTGAAAATAAGCTACCTCTCTTGTTCTTATTTTTGTTTTTCAATTTTATATCCTAACCCCCTTATAGTTTTAATATATAACGGGTTTTTAGAATCATCCTCTATTTTATCTCTTAATTTTGATATATGTACCATAATTGTATTTTCATCACTTTCAAAATATTCGCCTTTAATTAATTCGTAAATCTGCATTTTTGTATATACTCTCCCTGGAGATTTCATTAATAGCGCTAATATTCGATATTCCGTAGGCGTAATTGATATTTCATTGCCACCTTTTGTTAACATAAAGGATTCTGTATTAAGCGATAATTCACCTACTGTTAAAATATTTTCTTTTTCCGATGCTACTTCATCAGCTTTAAGATTATAGCATCTTCTAATAGACGACTTTACTCTTGCAATAATTTCCAAAGGATTAAATGGCTTTGTAAGATAATCATCGGCACCTAAATCAAGTCCTAAAATCTTATCACTGTCCAAATTTTTAGCCGATAGGATTAGAATAGGCATATTACTTATCTCTCTAATTTTTTTTGTTAATTCAAAACCGTTTAATTTTGGCATCATTATGTCAAGAATAGCTAGATGAATTTCATTATTTTCAACAATTTCTAAGGCCTCTTCCCCGTTAATGGCAGACAAAACCTGAAATTTTTCATTTTCAAGATATAATTTTAAAAGATCTATAATATCTTTATCGTCTTCTGCAATTAAAATTTTGTAGTTCATATTTATGTTTTCATTCCTCTCACTTAGAGTAATACAAAATTTCTATGACATTATTATATACTACCGATTATGCTCTGAATAATTCGTTTATATTTATCTTATTCCTATGTATTTAACTAACTGTATTTCAACATTCTCTTTTTCGGTACTATAAACATTCTATAGTGAGTCCAACTCAATTGGTCACGCAATGAGTGACTATGAATATTTTATACATTATTTTATATAGAATTCTCTTTTTGCCTTATGACAAACTTAAATTAACAACCTATAATGAGTCCAAGTTAATTTTTGACGCAGTGCGTCAACATTTATTTCCTTTGACTTAAAATTTCAACTTGTTCATTTCTCAAAACAAGTTAATTTCATCTTCTATCAATGCTTTTGAAATATACATAGCCTTTATTATCTTCTTAAGGCGAGTATGATGAGAAGTACCCTCGGCAAACTTTAGCTGTGCCTTTTCACTTTTACTTATAATTGAAGATACTGGGGGTAACGCTTCTGTTAATTCTTCTTTTGTGTATTTACTAGTAATACCTTCATCTGTTATCAATGCCTTTGAAATATACAATGCCTTTATCCTGTTCTTAAGGAGTGTGTGCTGTGAGGTACCCTCAGCAAATTTTAGCTGCATTTTTTCACAGTTACTGATAGTTGAAGCTACAACTTGTAGTGCTTCTCCCAATTCTTCTATTGTATATTCATTCATAGCATTTCACCTCCAATTCATCGTTATCTAAATTGTATTATAATACAATTGTTCTTTATTATATATATAACCTTAACGTTTCTACGTTTCAATTTCTGTAAAACCAGTTTTATTTCTAACAAAACCAGCATGATCTATTTTATCTTTAAAGTTTACTTCTGTAACTTCCATCTATTTTTTGTACTAAATTAAGAAATACTAGTTTTTAGAGTATTAAATACATCAGTGCTTATCATAACCTCTTTCATTTAATGTTATTTAAAAAATTTAATAATTTTGCTATAATATCATCATAATATTTACCATATTTAGATTGAGGTGTTTACTTTGAATAATACAAGAATTTCCTATATCGATATGCTTAAAGCATTAGGCATTATATTGGTGGTTATTGGGCATGCTTCCTTAAAAAATCCATTGTTAATTAAAACAATATATTCTTTCCATATGCCACTTTTCTTTTTTACTTCTGGATATTTATACAACTATTCCAAGTATAAATCCAACCAAAGGATTTTTATTATTTCAAGATTTAAAAGTATTGTCATTCCTTATATTGCTGGATGTTTATTTGCGTTCTGGTATGGTTCAAAATTTGCTGCTATACCAACTTCTCCTAAAGCAAGTATTATAGCAATACTTAAATCTAATGGTAAAGGCTTCAATACATTTAATACTCCAATGTGGTTCTTACCGTGTTTATTTGCTACTCTAGTAGTGTTTTCTTTTATTCTTTCTAGGCTTCATAAGTTTTCTATCCATAAGCAACTTTTGGTTTTCACGTTTCTCGCAATGGTAGGCAGTATCATTATTAAAAAACACTATATCCCATTAAATTTACCATGGGGCATAGATCTGATCCCAATAACTATGTTCTTTTGCTTTTTAGGTTTTTATTATAGAAAAATTGAAAACTACATTTCAGCTAAAAAGAATATTATATTATTAGTATTGTCAATTTTAATCTTCATCTCAGGTTTACATTTCAATGGTCGGATAGATATGATGGGCCGTTATTTTAATAATATACTTATTTTTTACCCTACTGCAATAAGCGGGATTTATATTACAATTCAAATAGCACAGCTTTTAAGTTATAAAAATGTTCCGATATTTACTAGGATTTTTAAATATGCTGGAGCTAATTCACTAATGATACTTTTATTACATCCTTGGTCATTTTCTGTTTCTACAAAAACTCTTGCATATATTATGCGTAATATATTGCATATCACTAATTATAACTTCAAAGAGATATTTTATAGTTGGTTTATTTACATTTATATACTCAGCGGTGTCCTATTACCTTTATTAGTTACATTTCTGTTTATAGAAAGAAATACTTTACAATGGATCTTTAAAGGCAGCAATAAAAAATAATTGCACCGGTTTTCACCAATGCAATTATTTTTTTTAACTGTTCTATTTTCTTCTTTCTTCGTCAACTTCTCTTTATAGTTGATATTTAGTTTTTATCCTTTATGACAGCAAGCTACCATTAATATAACCTAAATAAGAACTAGTTATGTTTTATTACCTTGAGTTTTAAAATTTACAATTTAATTTGCCTGCATTTTAATTTCTGTAAAACCATCTTTATTTTTAACAAATTCAGAATCATCTATTTTATCTTTAAAGTTTAATTCTGTAACTTCCATAGTTGAAAAATCTTCATTTGTTGCACTATTATATTTTCTAAGGTTTAATAGAATTCCTGTATTATTGTCTATGATAAGTTGAAATTTATCTGCTTTAAATTTTTCTTTATAATGATCATTAAAATTACCGTCAATGACTATTGTGTCACAGTTTAAATAAGAATCACCTTTTTTAAAACTCCATTTAGAATAATCTTCAAGAAATCCAACTGCTATTTCTTGAGGATCTAAACTTATTCTAGAATAACTTATCCCAATAGAAGATGGTTTTAAAGCATAAACTTTTTCATTATTAGATTTATTTAAAAGCTTTTTTGTATATTTCTAATATTTCTTCAACACTAGTATCTCTTGGATTTCCTGGAGTACATACATCTGCATATGCCATTTCAGCAAGTCTTTGTAAGTCTTCTTCCTTTGCTCCAATTTCAACTAGCTTTTGTGGTATTCCAATGTTCTTTGATAAAGTAACAACTGCATCTACAGCTGCTTGTCTATATTCTTCTGCAGACATATTATCTACATTTGCTACACCCATTTGGCGAGCGATTTCTTTGTATTTTTCCCCTGTAGCTGGTGCATTATATTCCATAACATATGGTAATAAAAGCGCATTAGCAACTCCATGAGGTGTATCATAAACTGCACCTAATTGATGAGCCATTGAGTGAACTATTCCAAGACCAACATTTGAGAAGCCCATTCCTGCTATGTATTGAGCTGTTGCCATTCCATCTCTTGCTTCTATGTTATTTGGTTCAAAAACTGCTGTTGGAAGATTCTTAGCTATAAGTTCGATAGCCTTTAATTCAAACATATCAGTCATAACCCAAGCACCTTTAGTTATGTAACCTTCAATAGCGTGAGTTAAAGCATCCATACCAGTTGCTGCTGTTAAGCCCTTTGGCATTGAAGTCATCATTTCTGGATCTACTATAGCTAAAACTGGAATATCCTTAGGATCTACGCAAACCATCTTCTTAACTGCATCTTCATCAGTTATTACATAGTTTATAGTAACTTCAGCTGCAGTCCCTGCTGTTGTTGGAACTGCTATTATTGGAACTGATTTATTTTTTGTTGCTGCTACACCTTCTAAAGATTTAACATCTGCAAAATCAGGATTGTTTGTAACGATTCCGATACCCTTTGCAGTATCGATAGAAGACCCTCCACCTATTGCAAGAATAAAATCTGCTCCAGATACTGCGTAAGCTTTAACACCTGTAAGTACATTTTCAATAGTTGGATTTGGTTTTACATTGTCATATATTTCATAAGGAATCCCTGCATCTCCAAGTACATTTGTAACCTTTTGAGCTACATTGAATTTTAGTAATTCCTTATCAGTTACTACAAAAGCTTTCTTAAATTGTCTGTCAGTAACCTCTTGTGGAATTACACTGATAGCTCCTGCGCCAAAGTATGAAGTTTCATTTAATACGATACGGTTTGCCATAATAAAAACACTCCTTAATATATGTATTATAATAAAAATTAAAAATCTTTATATATAAATTTCATTTAAGTCCCTACCTCAAGTTTCTATAGCATAGTTAAAATTAAAGTAGTTTCTTTATTGCAATATATATATTATTTAGGCTAAAGTACTCCAGCTTCAAAAGAAACTGTAACACTTTAGCCTAAGATTATTATACTACAAACGTTTACCATTATCTATTGGATAATACATTTTCTCATAATTTTTCTTCCTAATATATATGTAGCAATATAGCCTTACTAAAATAATAAAGCTCGAAAAAAGAATTTATCTTTTCTCGAACTTTATTAATAAATTAGAGTATTATAATAATATAGATAAGTTTCGCTTCTTATTATTAATTTGATTCTTTACACACTTTTACTAAAATAATAAATTTAGAGTATTATTCCATTTGCAATTTTACTTGTGTAGAAGGCTATATTCTGTCAGCTGAAGAATCCTAAGTTCTATCAGCTGGTGAACCTAATAACTTCTTTCTCAAATTCTCAGCCCTCCTTTATAGTAATAATTATGTATCTTTAAAAACTTGTGAAATAGTCTATTTAAAACTTATAATATACTTAAAACAGAGCATTGTTACCCTTCAGAGCTTAAATGTAGCAGTATCTTACATTTATTTATCCTGAGCTTATATTTTCATATTTACAATACTTCCTGTATTAAACTGTGATGAAATAATATCACTAATACTTTCTATATACTAATTATACTTACAACTTAGGTTATTTACGCACCTCAAAAGTTTAGTTTCAATTGATAAGTTTTGTTTATTTCATCTAATACTTTTTTACATAGCATCTACTCCTTTTGTACCATAGATGTGTATTTTAAAGGTTAAAAGCATAAAAAAAAGGGCCTGCAAGCCCTGATTCTTAACATTCCCATATTTGCTACCCACTGAGCTTATTATTTACCATAAAAGCTACTTGAGTTCGATTACTTAGGTTAAATTTAGATAAAATATTGCTGACATGTTTTTTTACCGTGTGCTCTGATATATATAGAACCTTAGCTATTTCTTCATTACTCAAGCCTTTTCTAATTTCCGTTAATACATCCTTTTCTCTTTCGGTTAATTGATTAATCATGCTATTTTGATCCAATTGACCATTTTGTTTTAGAACTTCTGAATAATAATACTTCATTCCTCTACTGATTATACTTATTGCATATAAAATATCTTCAACAAAAGCTTCCTTTAGTATATATCCATCTACTCCTAACTTGGATGCTCTTTTAAAATCCTCTTGTGAAATAGAAGAACTTAATAATATAAACTTAGTTCCTAAACCAAGTTCTTTTGCTTTTGCAATAATATCCAAACCATCTTCCTTATTTAAGACTAAATCAATTATAGCTATCTCTATCTCTTCATTTTTTATTATGTTTAACGCTTCTTCAATATTTGAAGCCTCTTTAACTTCTTCAATATTTTTTTCATTGGCCAATATAAATTTAATCCCTTTCCTTACCACAGGATGATCATCTACAATAACTATATTCATTTGGCTCCCCCTTACTCTTTATTGTTACTACCGTTAATTTGTTTCTAAGACTTCTAAAGTAATTTACTTCAAATTCTCCTTGAAAGTATAAATTAAATAAAATTACTAAAATAAGTCAAATCATTATAAAGAGATATAGTTTAATGTAGTGACATTATATAGATAAACCAAGTTAAATTTGGACTTATGCAAATTAAGTAAACGTATACAACCTTCTAACAAAAAATAATCTACACTAGAAATTTTTTTGTAGATTTTTTCATTTTACCACCAATTTAGCATGATTTAGCTACCAACGATAAAACATACTTGCTTTTTCTTCTTACTATTTTTTAATATCTACTATCTCTTTAATTATACTATGTGCTTTTAGAAAAAATGTTCTTAAATATAATTAAAAAAACTTGTTTTCACAAAGGTTCAAAATCAGTTAAAAATTCTACAACGTATATTCCCTTTAAATGTCGATACAATTCTACTGTTTTTTATATGGATTTTTCAATTCCTGTTCTGATTTATTAAAAAAATTTAAATTTAACTTAAGTTGATAGTAAAGTTACTTATGTACTCTCATTATATTAGATATGTCATTCCCATATATTTGTAATTGCTGAGAATTTTTTTGACTTTTCCATTTTGAGAGGGAAATTTTTATCATTTAAATAATTCTTTTAACATGTTACATATGAAAAAAACTTCTTCTTGTGATAATCATTATCCTTATTATCACTAAGAAGAAGTTTTTATGAGGAAATTACATTTAAAATTCTATATTATAGTTAGAAAGTCTCATAAGTTGAGAAGCTGTTTTTTGTAATTTTTCTATTTATTTTATACCACTGACCTAATATCGTTTTTCATTCCATAACAGAAATCAAATTATTTTTCTTTTCTGTAACGTTTAAATCCTGGGTGTTTTCCAGTTACTCCATACTTAGGTCTCATACCAACTAGAGTATCTATGTTTTCCTTTGAAATTTCTTTTTCCCCACCTAGTAGATGAGCAGTTAAGCTTATCTTTGCATACAATTCTAGAGTTTCCATTCTGTAATATGCAGTGATTAAGTCAGAACCAACGGTTAAAGCTCCATGGTTAGCTAATAGCAATACGTCATGCTCTTGCAAATATGGCGCTATTGAATCTGGAACTTCATAAGTTGATGGTGTTCCATATGGTGTTACTGGAATAGAACCAATTGCTATTACAGTTTCAATCATAGTGTAACGATCTAAGTCCACGTGAGCTACTGCATATCCAGTTGCTGTTGGTGGATGAGCGTGTACAACTGCTCCTACATCTTCTCTTTCTTTGTAACATCTTAAATGCATTTTTATTTCTGAAGAAGGTTTTGCTCCTTCTGGCCCATCAAGAACTTCTCCATCAGCATTTATATGAACTAACTTTTCTGGTGTTATAAAGCATTTACTTATTCCTGTTGGTGTTGCTAAAAATGTACCATCCTCAAGTTTTACAGATACATTACCATCGTTAGCTGCTACCCAGCCTAATTGCCACATCTTATGGCATATGTCACAGATTTGTTCTCTTATCTCCATATAATTCATAAATTATCTTTAGTGAGCGAGTGTATTACAAACACCAACCCCTCACTAAAATTCACTTCCTTTCTTCGTATACTATTTATACATATATCTTACTAATAACTATTGCGTAATTCTCAAAATAAGAAAATTGTGCGTTTGACTTTTTTTCTATACAATATTTAATTTTATTAAAATAAAACAAACTAACAAAACAATAACAACTGCTACTATCAAAGCAAAAATTAGCAAAAGTACAAGCATAGTACAGCGAAATACCATTCTTAATAACTTATTATTAATTTTATCATCTATCTTTTTTAAAGAAAGTACCAAATATAGTGCCTGCTAACCACGGTGAGAATGTTTCTATAAAAAAATTAAATAAAAAGTCTATCACCTGTTTCCATACTCCAATCTTTAAACTACAACGCCCTTTTGAAGCATTATGTTTCCATACAATGCTTTTTCTCCTGTTGCTATGATTGCATAAGCTGTCTTAGCTTCCTCATAGAAAGCAAATCTTTCTATATTTCCTACAGCCTCTGCCCCACGAGAATCATGTTTTTTAACGATTTCTTTATAAGTGTCCCAAATAGGTGTTTCTACATGATCTCCTGGTACAACTTCCATTAGATTAACTGGCTTATCTATATAGGTATCCAGTGGAAAGACCGTTAAAATTGCATCTAATAAGTCTGGTATATTATGTCCATCACAACGAATCACTATTGAGTTTTTTCCCATAGTCTCAGCAGGGAAGTTACCATCTGATAAAACTATTCTGTCGCTGTGCCCCATTTCGCATAAAACCTTTAATAGTTCTGGTGATAGAATTTGTGGTATTCCTTTTAACATCCTATTACCTCCTTAGAATATCTAGTGTACTTACTTGTACACTGAGTTAATTTATTTATTTTTCTACACTATATTTCTTAAATTCATTGTATCCTTGATTCCAAATACTTCTCAAATTCATTGACACTTCATTCTAAATAACTCTTAAATTTTTTGTACATTTCATTCCAAAGTTCTGACTCTTCATAAGAGTAATAAGCTATATCCTGAGAAGTTTTTATAACTTCTCTTGCTTCTTGTAAATCCGTTATCTCACCCTTAGCCATTAATTGAATAGCCATATTACCAAGGACTGTTGCCTCAATTGGTCCTGCTGAAACATTACATTGACATGCGTTGGCAGTTAACTGACATAATAACTTACTTTGTATGCCACCGCCAACCATGTAAATGGTGTTATATTCTTTTTGGGTACAGGCTTTTAATTCCTCTAAAGAATATCTATATTTAAAAGCAAGACTTTCATTGATACACCTTACTATTTCTGCTTCATTCTTTGGCACATATTGATTAGTCCTTAAGCAGTATTCTTGAATTCTCTTTGGTATGTTTCCTGCTGGTACAAATATTGGATCATCAGGATCGATAAAGCATTGGAATGCCTTAGCGCCTTGAGCCATTTTTTCAAGTTCTCCAAAGCTAAACTCTTTTCCTTCTCTTATCCACTGTCTTCTACTTTCTTGTACCAACCATAAGCCAATGATATTTTTTAGAAAAGATATTTTATTGCCATATCCACCTTCGTTAGTGATATTGTAAGAACTGGATTTTTCATCGATAATTGGTTCATCCAGTTCTGTACCGAGAAGAGACCAAGTTCCACAGCTTAGGAATACAAAATCCTTTTCATTTGTTGGTACAGATACTAAAGCACATTGTGTGTCATGACCTGCAACGGCAACAACATCTGTATTTTCTATTTGAAGTTCTTCTCTTATTGCTTCTGACAAAGTTCCAATCACAGTCCCACTTGGCACAACTTTAGTGAATATCTTTTCTGGTAAGTTTAAGTCTTTTATAACCTTCTTTGACCAAGTTCTTTCCTTTGCATCAAAAAGTTGAGTTGTTGTTGCAATGGAATATTCTGTTACCTTTTCTCCAGTTAAGAAATAATTAAGTAAGTCTGGAGTTAAAAGCATAGTCTCAGTTCTTTCAAGAAGATGCTCTCGCTTCTCCTTTAAGGCTAAAAGTTGGAAAGCTGTATTTATCTCCATAAACTGATTGCCGGTTATAGAATAAAATTCCTCTTTATTTATTTTTTCAAAGCTCTTTTCCAGCATTCCATTAGTTCTACTATCCCTGTAATGTACAGGATTTTCTAAAAGCATTCCTTCTTTATCTAGAAGTCCAAAATCAACACCCCAGGTATCTATTCCTATGCTATGAATTCTTCCATATTGCTTTGCTTTTATTAGACTTTGCTTTATCTCAAATAATAACCTTAATATATCCCAATACATAGTACCATTTACCGTTACAGGATCATTGGAAAATCTATGAATCTCCTCTGTTTCTATAGTTTTTCCATTAAAGGTTCCAAGAATAGCTCTTCCACTGGAAGCTCCAAAGTCAAAAGCCAATACTTTTTTTTCTGAATTAGCTACATTCATATCAACACCTACTGCTCCTATTTATACATTGGACCGTATGCTGCACAAGCTCTGTAATCTTGTCCTTCTTTATCCATTCCAAAAGCATTCCAAGCTGCTGGTCTAAATACTTTTTCTTCTGGTACATTATGCATTGATACTGGTATTCTTAAGATAGAACATAAAGTTATAATATCTGCTCCAATGTGTCCATAACAGATTGCTCCGTGATTTGCTCCCCAGTTATTCATAACATCATAAGCTGATTTAAATGCTCCAGTTCCTGTTAATCTTGGCGCAAACCATGTACATGGCCATGTATAATCAGTTCTCTTCCAAAGTTTATCTGAAACTTCTTCTGGAAGATTTACAGTGTGTCCTTCTACTAATTGAAGCACTGGTCCTAAACCTTTAACTAGGTTTAATCTCATCATTGTTACAGGCATTTCTGCGTTTGTTAAGAATCTTGAAGAATATCCACCGCCTCTAAAGTAACCATTATCAGCTGCATTCCAAGTAGTTGCCTTTAAGATAGCATCTTGATCTTTATCTGTAATGTCATACCAAGGTTTCATTATTCCGTTTCCGTTTTCGTCCTTAGCTTCTCCACAAGCATCAAGACAAGCAGCCCCTGAATTGATTAAATGAATGAACCCATCTGATTCCTTTGCAACACCTTCAAGTTCATAGCCTGTTGCTTTCTTTACTGCTTCTGGACTCCAATAAGTACGAACGTCAGCAAAGATTTGAGCCGTATTAGTCAATAATTTTCCAAACAACATTCCGATACCGTTTAATACGTCATTTTCAGTTGCAAGAATATATGGTTCTCTTGCACCATCCCAATCAAAGGAAGTATTTAATAAAGCTTCTGGGAAGTCACAATTTGGATAGAAGTCTGTCCATTGTCTTTGCCCTTGGAAACCTGCTGCTATAGCATTGTGTCCAACCATTTCTTCTTCACAACCAGCTGGAAGATTTGGATTTCCGTTCATTAAATCTTTGATAATGCACATCATCTTAACAACGAATTCCCAATCTGCATCTTTTTCTTCTCTTGTCTTTTGAACATCTGCTGGGTTTTTATCAAAGCCTTCTATACATTTTTCTTTTGTCCATGCTAAAGCTCTTTGGAATTCAGCTTCATCATAAACTCCTTCTGTCATTCTTCTGATGATTTCTACTTCATCAACAGATTCTACTCTCATGCCAAGATATTCTTCGATGAATGCTGGATCGATAATTGAACCGCCAATACCCATACAAATTGATCCGATTTGCAAGTAAGATTTACCTCTCATAGAAGCTGCTGCAACTGCTGCTCTACCGAATCTTAATAATTTTTCCTTTACGTCTTCTGGAATTTCTGTGTCATCAGCATTTTGAACATCATGTCCATATATACCGAAGGCAGGAAGTCCCTTTTGAGCATGAGTAGCTAAAACTGATGCTAAGTAAACTGCACCTGGTCTTTCTGTACCATTAAAGCCCCATACTCCTTTGATAGTCATAGGGTCCATATCCATTGTTTCTGCACCATAGCACCAACAAGGAGTTACTGTAAGAGTAACATCTACACCCTCTTTTCTAAATTTATCTGCACAAGCTGCTGCTTCTGCTACACGTCCAATAGTAGTATCTGCAATAACAACTTTAACTGGTTCTCCGTTTGAATATTTTAAGTTTTTAGTAAAAAGCTCTGCTGCCGCCTTTGCCATATTCATTGTTTGTTCTTCTAGAGATTCTCTAACCTTTAATACACCTCTTCTACCATCAATAGTTGGTCTGATACCGATTACAGGATAGTCTCCAATTAATCTACTTTTTGCCATAAAAAATTCCTCCAAAATTCACTTTTAAAATTTGTTCTTTATTTTACTAATTAGAATTAATTTATACCTGTCCATTTCTCTAAATTAGAAATTTACTCTACATTATTCACAATTGTATTATACCTCTACCAGATTCCAATTTCTTGTGTTATAATAGCGAAATATATAACAATATTCACTTTTTTGATTTCTTTTAGGAGGATGTGTTTTTTATGAAATACTTGGATTATAAAGAGAATAGACAACACGGAACCTTTGACTTTCCTATAGCCTTTTATCACGTATCACCTTCGCACCCTAGATATAACATGCCTTATCATTGGCATACAGAATATGAGATTATTCGAATTATCAGCGGAGAATTTTTATTGACCCTTAACGGAAATGAATTGAAATTAAAGACAGGTGACCTTGCATTTATTCATGCTGGAATTCTCCATGGTGGAACTCCAATTGATTGTGTTTATGAATGTATAGTTTTCGATATGAAATCATTATTGAAAGTTAATAGTACTTGCAGTAAACAAATTCAGGATATAATACATAATTCAAAGGTCATTAATTCCCTTTTGCCAACAGATAATTTAGAACTACAGACAGTCTGTAATTATCTATTTGAATCAATGGCTCAAAAGAAACTTGGCTATGAACTTGTCACTCAAGGCTCTTTATATCATCTATTAGGGATAATTTTAGAACATCGCTTATACAGTACTCCTAAAGAAGCTACCTCCAAAAATCAACAAAGGATTAATCAATTTAAAAATGTGCTTTCTTTGATAGAACAACAATATCCCGACCCCCTAACTTTAGAGGATTTATCAAAAGCAGCTGGCATGACTCCAAAATATTTTTGCCGCTTTTTCCGTGGCATGACTCAAAGATCACCTATTGATTATTTAAACTATTATAGAATTGAATCTTCTTGCGAACAGCTTGTTTCCACTAATGAATCAATAACAGAAATCGCTTTAAATTGTGGCTTTAATGATATAAGCTATTTTATTAAGACCTTTAAAAAGTATAAAGGAGTAACTCCAAAGCAATATTTGAAGGATTATCATGCTTATTAAATTACTATAAGAAGATTTCCATAATGCTTATTAATAAAAGAGTCAGTAACTTTACTGGAGTAGCATCCTTTAAATTGAGTAACCCCTCAACATGAATAGGTATTGATTTTTAAGTATTTCAAAATAAAACTTCACTAACAGGAATTTTCCTATCAGTGAAGTTTTATTTTGAAACTAACATTTCCATCCCCTCCTTAGAATCTGCATCTATAAATTTAAGCCACTCTAAAATTGGATCGTCTTTATCTTTTATATTTTTTACATTTCCAAGCTTTGGTAATTCTAAAAAGTGAATTTCCAAAACATCCGTTAACTTATATTTTTATACTTACATCCTATATATATAATAAACTTATGTTGTTTCATATGGTTCCAACCCCAAGTTAAAATCATACAGACAATAGAAATCAATACGCCAATTGGAATAACCCAACACCCTGCAAGGTTACCAAGTCCTAAGATTTCCTTTACAGCTATACTATAGCTAATTAGAAGCCATTGCATTATATAGATTGTATTTAGATTTATTGATATATATTTCACGGTATTTTGCAATCTTCCTTCAATGAAACATGAAAGATAATAGTATATAGATATAGAAACCCCTATGATGCTTGCAATCCAGAGAGTGCTGATAAAACTCTGCTGATAATAGGAATCTCCTACACTGACAAAATAGCATCTGACGTCAGTTCCCAGAGCAATGCTTCCCACTGTAACACTGATTAATGCTACAACACTAATCCACAGCACTCTTCTATAAAAATTATCTTTATCACTAACTCGTCGAAGCAGATACGCAAAGCAAACCCCCATAACTGGATATACCAACCAAAGGGTTGCAGGAAATGCGATATAGTGATTTGTATAGAACATCAGCCCCCAAACATACTGTACTGCTTTAGGATCGGAATCAAAGGAGCCTATAAAAAGAGTTCCAAACGCCTGAAGAGCAAAAGCTACACACAGCATCATCCAAGGCTTTAAGGATAACTTTTTCATCAATGCCACAAGGAGAAATACCATTCCTGCAAACTGCAATATATCTATGGTTCCGATAGTATCAATCAATGCCTTTTTATAGTTCGTTTCCAATCCCATTCCATTTGCAATCAGCATGAGCAAAGTTTCTCTAAAAAAGTTCAATGCATATCCCATAAAAATTAGCTTAACACCACGCTTGACAAATCCCTTTGAAGAATCATGTTTTGTATATACCATCCCTACTCCCATGGCAAACATGAACATTGGTGCAGCCATAGGTGCTCCGAAAAATTCAATAACCAAATGTAAAAAGCTTTGTGTCATAATACTGCTGTCCAATACACTGATATTGTCACTGACATGAACGATGACCATAAAAAAGATTGCAAAAGTCTTTGCTACATCAAATTCAAACTGTCTCCCAGTATTTACTTCTTCCTTTACTAGCATAGACATCTTATTCAACCTCATTTCTACACATCATTTGTTTGCTAAACAAAAAACATGTCAGTGGAACTTCTTTCCTTCCAAGCTGTAGCATTATATCTTGACTTCCCACTTGCTGAAATCCACGATGTTCATAAAAATGATACGTGCAGTTGCTGTCCGTGAATAGATATAACAGCTTGCCGGCTTCTCGTTGCTCCAGTTCTTTCATCATGTAAGACCCTATACCTTTTCCCTGTATATTTGGATCTGCAGCTACAAAACATATTTCACCATCAACATCTGCTTTCTTCTTATAATTCTGAAGCATTTTCCTGTTTGCCTCCTCATAAGAAGAAGCTCGGCCTTTCCCTATAATTTTCATAATTAACTCCATGATTTTTACATAGAGACCTTTCCAAATGGATCTATAGCTTTTCGGTTCTCCCTTCACATCAGCTAATACTAAGCCAACAAGTTTTTTTCCCATATATGCAGCTATCATTTGTGTTGCTCTTTGCATTTCCATATATAAAAAATATTTCCCGTACATATAAAGTTCTTTTTTATTTTCTGTGTACCGATTAAAGTGCATTCCCTCTATAGCAAATTCGATTGCCTTATCATAATCTTTTCTTTCTAATTCTCTTAATTCAATCTGCATCTTCTCATCTCCATTGTTTTATTGTATAATCGAATCTTAATATATCACGTTACGTGACTGTCAATTTAAAAATTATAAATTATACAACTTGAAAACAAGGAGAATAATTATGCAAGATAATTTACTTCTAACAACAGGTCAAATGGCTAAACTACACAAAACAACAAAACGCTTGTTACAATACTATGATGAAATTAATCTCTTTTCTCCAGCTATCAAAGGTGAGAATGAATACCGCTATTACTCATATGAACAAAGTCCAGAATTGGAAATCATCCTTTCCTTGAGTGAACTTGGGATGAAGTTAAATGAAATCAAGGATTATCTTACTTCACGTTCTCCTGAGAATCTATACTCTCTTCTTAAAGAGAAGCAAAGACTTCTTAGGGAAAAATTAAAGAATCTTCAACTAATAGACCAAATGCTTTCGAATCATATAAATAATGTGGAGCAATCCTTTCAGATTCCACTTAATTCGATATATACGGAATACCAGCAAGAAGAACATCTACTTGCTACCCCTGAAACAACAGAAGATTCCATCGAAACAATTTATAAAACTATTTCCGGAACCCTAATTAATACCGATGAACGTCATTTATATTGTCATATATGTGGTTCCATCCTTCCAGAATCCTCTTGGCAAAATCAAGATTACACAACATACAATCGCTATTATTTCAAGACGGTAGCTCCATCCGGTGGAACGTCCTTATTAAATAAGCCAGCTGGCAATTATCTTTGCATCAACTGGCTTGGGAACTGGAACACTCTTAAAAATGCCTATTCAATTTTAATGAAGTATGCCAAGAATAATTGTATAACATTAGTAGGCGATGCCTATGAAGATACTATAGTTGACAGTTTCGCTGTACAAAATGATAATGAATATGTCACCAAAATCATGATTCGGATTGCATGACTTTGTACCACCTCAACATTGCTGAGAATCCAAATGAGATGAGTCAACATCTTCTTTCTTTTAATTCACAAAACCTCTAACAAAAAAGAAGATGTTGATTTCTACAACTTACTTAACGCTATTTCTTATCTGCTATCTATTGAGTATGTCAGATTTTTATGATTAATGAATTTATGACAACTTATTGTGAATATAATCCAAACTTTGATTTAGCTTTTCTATCTCTATACTTCCATCACTTCTCATAGACGTAGATTCTACTGTAAGTGTACTACAGAAATTTTTGTTTCTTAAAAAAGAGAAGAATCTATCAAAATCTATATTTCCTTCGCCTATATGTAATGTCTTTAAGTTTCCCCAATCCATATGTCCTCCGCGATAATCATTTATATGCAGATGTGCAATTCGATTTTGCTCCCACATCCATTTCCACTGTTCTTCATAAATTAATTGCATCTGGCTATGAAATGCAGCCATCTTTGTATCAAAAGTAAATGTAATATCAGGATAATTTTGATGTAATACGTGTAAATGGGTCATTGGGTCTTGCTGATTACAAACAACATTTTCAACTGTAAGAAGCAACCCATAACGTTTTGCAATTATATCAAGTTTCCCAAACTGCTCAATATTATTATCTATATCCCTATCAGATGAAATACCTCCCCATAAATGCAAAACAATCTTCTCTGAACCTAATGTATTTGCTATTTGGCAATTCTTTTCAAATATTCCACGAGCAACTTCATTATCATTATTTTTATTCTGACTAATTAGTTCTCCAACCTGCTTATCTACATGTAATACAGGAAACATAATGTCTGACGCTTTCAAGTCACTTGTAATCTTATCTATCATTTCATACCATGATCCATACATCATAAATTCAAATCCATCACAATGAATTTTAGGTGCATTTTCGATAATTAGTTTATGATTTCTTCCATTGACTTTTCCAATAAAAGCTCCTGTAGAGCATAATATCTTACTCTTCATTATCTGATTCTCCTATCACCACTAGTTTAACTAGTTATTTTATATGATATAAAATAACAGGCATCAATTCATATTATTTTTTAATTCTAATTTTTATAATCTTAACTTCCAATTATATATATCAAACTCGTTTCCCTATAGTTACTATTCTTCAATTTAATCTAATAACCTCTACTAAATAACAATTTACAAAAACTTTCGATATTACTTACCAAATATCAGCAACATAATAAAAAAAGCAGCCAGTAAAGTTTTATACCTACCTACTGCACGATGAAAAAGGCAACCCATGTAGCAAAAGAAATTGGTGTAAGCGAATCATATAAATCATAAGATTGACAGTAGAAGCATGATTTTATATAATTGTTGTTGTGATAAGGGAGTAGTTAACACAGAAATATAGTGTAATAAAGTCAACATACTGATAATATTTATCTGGCTTTATTTTAAATAATGAGACTTATCTGCGGGAAAGTTCTGCAGATAAGTCTTTTTTGTGTTAATAACCTAAATTTTAGGGGGAACAAAAATGAGTTTACTTGAATTATTTATTATTGCAGTTGGCTTATCAATGGATGCATTTGCAGTAGCCATTTGCAAAGGATTGTCTATGAAAAAGATTAATATTAAAAAGGCTGGAATTGTAGGTCTTTATTTTGGAGCATTTCAAGGTGGTATGCCTTTAATTGGCTACTTCCTAGGAGTACAGTTTCAAGACAAAATCACTTCTGTTGACCACTGGATAGCTTTTATACTGCTTGCAATCATAGGCATAAACATGATTAAAGAATCTCGAAACAGCAGCTGTGAAGTTGCAGTTGACACTGTTGCTGATGTGAATACAGACAATTCTCTTAGCTTTAAAAATATGTTTGTATTAGCAGTTGCAACTAGTATTGATGCATTGGCAGTAGGCATAACCTTTGCATTTCTTAATGTAAATATTATTCCTGCAGTTTCTTTTATTGGCATTGTTACCTTTACATTATCGATGATAGGTGTAAGAATAGGGAGTGTTTTTGGCGAAAAATTCAAGTCTAGAGCAGAATTTGCAGGTGGGTTTATTTTAATTATCATGGGTCTTAAGATTTTACTTAATCATGCTGGTATTATTAATTTTTAATTTTAGCTATAACAAGGCTACGTTAAGAAGATGAAATAAGATAACTCTATGGAGATAAACTTTTATAGGGTTATCTTATTTTTAAAATTCACAGTATACTTACAACTTCTATCTCTATCCCCTCAAGCAAAGTTACAATAATCTTACTTCCTTCAAAACTAAATATCCACCCCTAAGAATTTTCTAACCAATAACCCTATAACAAAGGACACCGCTGCCACAGATAAACTAATCCCTGCCATTTCTCGAAACTGCTTCTTAAAGGAAAGATCCTTTGCAACAGAGATATAGTAGTTAAAAGCAGCAATAATTAATACCACCACTACTAGCATAATCCCAAGAGCTAAAGTATACATTTTTTCTGGTAGCATCAGGTATGGTGCTATTAATAAAATAACGGTGATTAAATAAGCTATACCAGTATAGGCAGCAGCTTTCATGGAACTTTTATCTTCTTCTGAACGAGAGGATAAAAATTCTGAAGAAGCCATAGACAAGGACGCTGAAATTCCTGTGATAAGCCCTGCCATAGATATCAGTTTGTTGCTTTGCATAGCAAAAGTATATCCAGCCAAGCTACCTGTGAACTCGACCAAGGCATCGTTTAATCCAAGAACCATAGAGCCAACGTATTGAAGTCGTTCTTCATCCAACAAATTTATCAAGTCCTTTTCATGCTCCTGCTCATCCTTAAATATAGCAACAGCTTCTGGCACTTCCTTAAGTAACAGCTCCTGAGTTTTGCCTTCATATAAGTTTTTGTTATTTAACCACTTTTCCATTAATTTAATAGCAAAGGTGAATCCGAAGAATTTAGCCATACAAGAATACACGAATACTCTCAGTTTTGAAGCGGATACATCAGCACCAGAATATTTCTTCCATATGTCATAATGCTTTTGTTCTTCTTCAGCGATCTTCAGCAAAGTATCTTTATTTGCATCGTCCTTAATATACTTAGCAATTTTTAAATAAGTCAATTTCTCAGTTATTTCAATGGTTTGTAGCTGCTTTAAGGTATTTATTAATTTATCATCAACCATATATTCACGCCCCTTATAATAAATCTATACTTTGTTGTTTACTTACTTTTATCAATCTTTTTTATTATCTTCAATTGATTTCTTAAGTAAAATACAATTAATATAGCCTGTTCTATAACATCTTTGAAATTTATTATTTTAATAATATTAACTACTTCATATTGTTTGGCAATCTAAATATTTTTATCCTAAAGAATATTACTTTAACTACTTAAAACTAACTATCGTAAAATATCAGTTTAATTCTTCCAACATGACTCTTATAAAAAATATCGACTTAACTTATTTTTCTAGCTAAAAATAGCCATAACAATAAAAAACTCCAACCTATAAGTTATCCTATATTCAATTTGCATAGGATCGTAACTTATAAATTAGAGTTTAATAAAGCTTTCATGTTGGAAATCATTTTATACTTCATAGCATAAAGTCCACCATACTATAAAGATTTATCTCTAGCTTATTAGGTAATTTTTACAGTTTCTTTATTGCCAAGATAAACCTTTATAATTTTCTACTGCCAAGGCTTTGTATTAAAGCTAATATTATTTCCGTCAGAGGTTGCCACTATTGTTCCACATTTATCAGTTCTAAATATTTGAATTTCTCTTTCCTTAAGCTTAGCAATAGTTTCATCATCAGGAAGATATCTTCCTACTTCAGGCCCAACACTAATTACAGCATACTTAGGCTTAACTGCATCTAAATAAGTTTTTGATGATGCTGAATCACTGCCATGATGCCCTATCTTAAGAACATCAGCTTTCACATCAAAGCCTTTCGCAATGATCTCTTTCTCTGAAAGCTTTTGTGCATCTCCATCAAACATAAAGCTTGTGTTTCCAAATTGAAGTTTCATTACAATTGAATAATCATTTATATCCTCATAAGACTCACTATTTGGAGCTAGAATAGTACATTTGGCGTCTCCAAGATTAAAGGTTTCACCAACGGTTGGGGCAATACTTTTTAAACCCTTCTTTTCCATAGCAACTAAAACATCCTGAAAAGTCTCCGTAGTTGTAGTTACATTAGGCATATATACCTTATCAACTTGAAAGTTATTGATTATGTAATCCATGCCTCCAACATGATCCTTATGTGGATGTGTACATACTACATAATCAAGCTTTGTTATCCCTTGAGTGTCTAAATAATTCTTTACAGTCTTCTTCTGATCGTTGGTTCCAGCATCTATTAGCATTGAGTTATTCCCCTGTTGAATAAAAATGGAGTCTGCTTTTCCCACATTAATATAATGAACCTTTAAGTCTCCAGTTACATTAGCTGTTACAGCACTATTTTCCTTTGTTTCTTCATTATTATCTTCTGATGGTGAAGTAGCATTTTCATTTACTTGTCCATTTTCCTTGGCTATGTCCTTTTGAGAATCTTCTGTGGTTGTTTCAGAACCTTTGTTATTTATATTACTATTCTGATTTGTAGGGGAACAACCTACCCCAACAACTAATAAGGTCATTACTATTAATGATGTTATTAAATGATTTCTTTTAATTTTCTTGTTTAGCATCTTTATTCCTCCTGACGTATTTTAAATAAAATACATAAATTTCAAAATTAAGGTAAGTTAATTTAGACTTATCTTATTATACTAACAATCTAAGCTTAAAAAAAACATAAATTAACTAAAATTGCACTAATTAAAAATCAACTGAACCAAAAACATATAACAAATAGTTCCACCAGCAATTGAAATTAACATTTGCCTTCTCCAAAAATGAAGTACCAAAACAACCATGATCGAAATCAGTTCTGGAAGCCCATAATTTCCTGTAATTAAACTCACGTCCTTTAGAGAATAAATCACTAACATTCCCATTGCTGCTGAATGAAGCATCTTTCCAAGATACTGTACATATCTAGGAGTTGGTTTATCAGATGAGAAAACAAGAAATGGAAGAAACCTTGTTGTTACAGTCCCCAGTATAACCATACAAATGGTAATAATTCTTTGGATTAAATTCATTGACATTCACACTCCTCTAATTTCTCTAGAGGTTTTCTCATTAAAGTAAGAATACCTAGAATCATAATCATTGATGGAATAATAAAGTTTTCTCCCCCAAATAAAATAAGACACAAAAAGGAAAATCCTAATCCAATCAATGCACTATGATGATTGGTTTCACCCATCCATTGTTCAAGAAAAATCACCACAAAAAGCGCTGTCATCACAAACTCAATACCCTTGGTATTGAATTTTACCGCTGCTCCAAAAATCCCACCAATTGTAGCTCCCAAAACCCAATATGTATGGTTAAGCACCGTCACAAAAAACATAAACCAGCCCTTGTCCACATCATTTGGAATCTTTGCTGTATAATTTATTGAAAAAGATTCATCGCACATACCAAAAATAAGGTAAAACTTTTTAAAACCAGTTCCTTTATATTTATCCAACATTGAAATCCCATAAAATAAATGACGTGCATTTATCATTAAAGTCATAATAAGTGCATTAATTGGATTAAATGTACCCAGTAAAAGATTCACTGCCACAAACTCCACAGAACCAGCAAAAATCGTCAAACTCATAAGTATTGGGTATATTGGACTAAAACCTGCTGCATTCATATATATTCCATAAGCAATCCCCAAAAATGAGAATCCAGCAAAAATAGGAACTGTTTGAGGAAATGCTACAAAAAAAGCTTTTTTAATCTCATTTCTTTTTACCATATATTATATACACCTCCTGTATTTAAGAAAATTTTATCATCGCTAATCCATACAATCAATGATATAATTGTAATCCATACAATTATACGGAGATGATGAAATTATTTGTTACAGATCTTATTTATGGTACGACAAAGGAAATCCTCGCTGAAAAAATAGACTATTGCCAAGCGCAATAGCCTCTACTAACTTTTATCACCACTATTTATTTTAAACTTTCCATAGCATTCTTTGCCCACAAGGAATCTTGTAACATAGCTCTACCTACTCCTACTAAATCAGTTTTGCCTGTTGCAATTAAGTTTTCAGCAGCCTCAACCTCAGTTATACCACCAGTTAATATAACTGGAATTGAAATAACTTCCTTTATAGCTTCTGTAAGTTCTGAAAAATACCCTTGCCCTTCACGACCTGGAGCCATATATCCACAGAAACCACCTGAAACATCTAATATATCAATTCCTGCTTTTTCAAATTCTAAAACTGCTATTTTGCTATCCTCTATTGTAGTTCCGTCTTCCCTATAATCTGAAGATCCCAGTCTAAGAAGAACAGGAAATTCTTCACCAACAACTTCTTTTACAGCTTTAATAATTTCTAAATGAATTCTGATTCTACCTAATACATCACCACCGTAATCATCTGTTCTCTTATTTGTAAGTGGAGAATAAAATTGATTTAAAAGATATCCATGAGCAGAATGAATCTCTACCCCATCAAACCCAGCATCTTTTACACGCTTTGCTGCATCTTTAAAATTCTTAATTATTTCTTTTATTTCCTCTTTACTAAGTTCTCTTGGCACTTCAAATCTCATAGATGGATGTATTATAGCTGAAGCACTTACATTGTCTTGTCCCTCTGTAATATCTCTATTTGTTGCACTTCCTGCATGGTTAATTTGCATTACTGCTTTAGATCCATTTTTGTGAATTGTCTCAGCTAGTTTTTTTAACCCTTCTATATTGCCATCATCAGCAACGGACATCTGCCCTTTACTAGCTTTTCCCTGAGGTGTAATAAAGCTATGTTCTATAATAAATAGTCCAACATACCCGCCTCTAGATTTTTCATCATAATACTCCAATATCCCTTTACTTATCTCTCCATTACCTTCTGACTTAGAAGTAGCCATTGGTGGAAAAACCAATCTATTATTTAAGGTTAATTTACAATCATTTAAAGGCTGATTTAAATATGTCATTTACATCACTGCTCCTTTTACTGTTTTATTTTGTAGGCTTATTATATAATGAACTGGTTAACGTAAAAGAATTATATTCTTGAAAAATAATGCCTGTGCTTAGTTCTATCTGTCCATTGGGATATGATCATTTACTAGAAAAAAGACTAGAGATTCTTAAGCTATAAATCAGCTTAAAACATCTCCAAAAAGTGTCTAGCCGCAACAGATAAATATCGGTTTTCCATCCAAATTGCTGCTATTTCTGTTTCTAGTGCAGCTTCTTCAAGAATTGAATAGTTCAAATTATCATTCTGCACAAGGCTAAAAGCAGATTTAGGTACTAAAGCAGTCCCCACTCCAGCAGCAGCCCATAGTAATGCTGTTCGTGCATCATCAGTTTTACATATTATTCTTGGATCAATATTAGCTTTAATAAATACTTGTGATACTATCGCTTCAAACCTACGATAGATGATAAGAGGCTTATCCCTTAGCTCCTCAATAGTGCAAGTTTCCTTTTGCTTCTTACCACTATAAACCGCAATCATAGGTTCTCTTTCAAGCAATATTGATTTAAAATCTTCAATATTAAAAGGTGTCCGTACAATGCCAATCTCTATTAGTCCATTATTTAAATACTCTAATATTTTATAGGTATTACCTTCCCATATTTCAAAATTGACTTCTGGATAACTATTATTAAATCTTAGGATTCTCTCTGGAAGAAATATAGTCCCTGAAGAAGAAACAGTACCAATTGATAAAGTTCCTTTAACCCCTTCCTTAAAATCTTTTAACTCCTTATATGTAGCTTCTGTCAAATGAAGAATTTCTTCTGCCCTAATTCTAAGTAATTTTCCTGCATCAGTTAATTGAATTTTTCTGCTTCCTCTCTCTAGTAGCTTTACGCCTAGCTCATCTTCTAATTGCTTTAATTGTTGGCTTAATGGAGGCTGAGATATATTAAGTTTATTGGCTGCACTAGTGATTTGTTCCTCCTCTGCAACAGCCAAAAAATATCTTAACTGTCTTATATCCATTTTAACGTCGCTCCTTATCACATACTTTTTTCATATGAATCCAATATAATATAAATATTTTTATTATTCTCATTCTTTCTATATAATAAAAGATAAGAAAACTATGGTCAAATAAAATTAAGGAGAAAAAATATGAGAAAACTATTTGATTTATTTTATATATTTTTTAAAATAGGAACTTTTACTTTAGGTGGCGGCCCATCAATGCTTCCTCTAATTGAGAAAGCTTCAGTTGATGATAAAAAATGGCTTTCCAAAGAAGAGTTTGTAGATATGGTTGCCTTGGCTCAATCAATTCCTGGTCCTATAGCTGTAGATACTGCTGTATATATCGGATATAAGGTTTCAGGAATTCCTGGAAGCATTGCTGCAGTATTAGGTGCTACCATTTCAGCTTTTACACCAATTTTAATAATAGCCATCTACTTCACCAATATCAGCCACAACAAAAATGTAGAAGCAATTTTTTCTGGTATTAGACCAGCTATAGTGGCTCTACTTGCTGTACCAGCTTTAAATATGGGGAAAACTGCAAAAATAAATAAGAAAACCATTATCATCCCAATAATCACGGTCATTCTTGTAAGTTTTTTCAAAGTTAATGCAATTTATCTTATTGTTTTAGCTGGAATAGGTGGATTATTGTATGGCCTACTTATAAAAAGGAGGACTTAATTATGAATATATATTTTAAGTTAGCTTTAGTATTTATGAAAATCGGCTTATTTTCTTATGGAGGCGGAAATGCAATTCTTCCCCTTATAAATCAAGAGGTTGTTATTAGCAATTCATGGCTAACAAATAATGAATTTACTGATTTAATAGCAATATCGCAAGTAACTCCAGGTCCTATAGCAGTTAATGCTTCTACTTACATAGGCTATAAGGTCGCTGGTTTTTGGGGAAGTGTCCTAGCTACCGTTGCTCTTGTACTACCTACATTCATTATTATGTATATAGTAACGAGAATGTTTTTGAAATTTAAAAATAGTAAACATGTTCAAAACGCATTGTCAGGTATCATCCCAGTTACCGTTGGTTTAATAAGTTCAGCAGCACTTCTAATTGCTCCTAGTTCTTTTATAGATTATAAAAGTATTATTATTTGTTTAGGCGTGTTTATAGCTTTCTATAAATACAAAGTTGATCCTATATTACTTACAATCATTTCTGGAGTTATCGGATTTATTTTATACAGCTAAAAATATAGGAAAAGGGCACATTAGCATAATGTAAATACCTATTGCATTAACATCAACTAATATGCCCTATACTATGTTTTTTATATCTATCTAACTCTAATATTCAATTATTTAACCTTTTAAAACTTAGCCTATAAGTTTTACTTGCCAACAACTTTTTTCCTCCTGTAACCAAATACAAAAATTAAACCAACGCTTAGAATAGCAAATACTACAGCGCCTTCAATTATATAAGCTACAATATTTCCTTTAGTAGCTGTTCTGTCAGCTCCAGGCATTCCAGCAATATTGGGCATTTGACCATCCATGTTCGGCATCTGCCCATCTATGTTCGACATATGTCCATCTATATTCGGCATTTGGCCATCCATTCTTGGCATCTTTCCATTCATGTTCGGCATTTGACCATCGATGTTTGGCACCTGTCCATCTATATTTGGCATCTCTCCATTCACCTTGGGCATTTGCCCATCCATCTTCGGTATCTGTCCATCTTTATTTGATGCTTCATCACCATTATTAGATGTTTCTACATTATTACTTATAGATTGTTCTTCAGCTTTTGATCCTTGATCATTATTTTTGCTCACTTTTCCATTTTCTCCAGTCTTGAATCCCCCCATCTCCATTGATCCTAAGTTTGATAAATTAACTGTTGTCTTTATACTTCCATAGGTGGTAGATGGCTGTTCACCAGAAAGTTGACTTGTAACACTGAAGGTTCTGTCCTTTCCAAATTGACTTAACTCAGTAAGGGCCTTTTTATATTCGTCATAAGTATAAAATGCAGTAACATCTGATTTTACATATTCGCTTATAAGTTTATCTAATTTTGTTACAGAATTTTCGAAATCTCCATTATTGAAATATTCCTCAGCTATCTTTTCTAAATAACTATGATAAAGTTCTTTATACTTATCAACTTTTAATAGATTTCCTATTAATGGTGCATCTTCAAGGTTACCTGACACCGGAACATCTATTGGAAAGTTTATAGCTTTTTCTGCGCCACTAGTTTCCTTACCCATACCCATTGAAAAACCAGCAAAAGACATATTTAAATCCCAAGGAATAATGCTAAACTTACCATCTTTTTCGTAGAGATAATAGTTATGATACATACCTCCAGAATAACTGTCCAAATTCACTAAAAAAGTGTTTACTGCAAAGTATTTAAGAATCTCTTCCACGTCTAAATATTCTTCAAGATTTGTACCTTCATTCAAGTTTTTTACCATCTCAATGACCTTTTGAAAATCCTGATCTGTAGTTTTCTCAAATATAGCTGAATCCTTCACAACGGAATAGCTTGAAGCATTATCATCAACATATTTAAGGTTGGCTCCACCCTTGCTATTTCCAAAGGGCATACCTTTTCTATTGTTCTCCGCTTGGCCAACACCTTGTTGTCCAGCTTTCTCATTGTTTCTATATTGTCCAACATCCTGTTGCCCAGTTTCTCCACTGTTTCTAGGTTTCCCATTATTCTCAGCTTGTCTATTGACTCCAGCTTGTCCATTGATCCTCGCTTGTTCAATGCCCTGTTGTCCAACTTTTGAATTTTCTCCATTTTGGACTTCACCTGGTTGTGTGGATTTTCTGTTAGCTTCATTTTCTACATTAGGTTGATCATTTTCACTACCTTCGTTCTTAGCACTAGGTTTCTGAGTAGTATCTGTATTATCTGTCCCTTGAGTTTCTTGCTTTGGTGGCCAATTTTCACCTGCTGGTGGGAAACCACCTTCACCACCATTCCCACGGTTTCTGCCTTCCATACCCATATTACCGCCCATGCCTTTATTACCACCCATTTCCATAGATTCTGGCTTATAAAGGTTTCCTTCAGAACTTCCAAATTCCCTTTTAATAAAATTCTCTTCAATAACCTCTACTGCTAAATATAATCCCCAATCTTCATCGTTGATTTTTATATTGCTATAGGAGAATTCTGGAGTGGGAACTCCTAGATAATCATATACCTCATAGGATAAATACTCCTTCATATATGTTGCATCCGTAGTCATATTGTTAAGGGCCAACTTTTCATAACCATGGTAGGTTTGTCCTTCTATGTACTCACTGAAATCAATCTTCAAACTAAATCGATCTGAGTTGGGATCATTAACAATAGTATTAAGACTTGAATTTCCCTTCGGCCTAAGTCCTACATTATAAAAAGTTTCGCCATTTATAGTTACATTGGCACTGCGATACTCTTCTTTACTGGCATTTTCAATAAGCCAATTCCAATCCTCATCTTTAATTTCGATATTTATTTCTGTTATATTCTCCTTATTTAACACAATTTCTTTGGCGCCCAATATTTCATTAGATTTTTCGTTTTTCGGTGTTACAAATAGAACAGATAAAATAAGTATTATTGATAAAACTATACAAATTATTGATATACCATTCTTATACTTCTCATCTATCACTCATATTCACCTACCTTTCAAGGAATATTCCTTAACTCATATAGTCGCCGTTATAACTTACCAATGCTACGTTTGTAATACCATTAATCTTTGAAATATCATTAACAAGAGTTGTTGTTTCGTCCTTAATAGCTATTTCTACGGCAACTTCAATTCCATTGCTTGGTGAAACAGTTTTAGATTTAACCACATATTTATTAACTTTCTTTGATACTAACTCAATTGCTTCTTTTTCATTTTGATCATTTTCACAATTTATAACTAATATGTACGGATTGTCTCTTGACGTTTTATTAACAAATAAGACCATAATGATTCCTACAATTACAGATCCAAAAACAGCTAATGGAATAAGCCCTGCTCCAACTACAATACCAACGCTGATAGACCAAAACAAAAATCCTATATCTAAAGGTTCTTTAATAGCACTTCTAAAACGAACTATTGAAAGAGCACCAACCATTCCAAGTGAAAGTACTACATTTGATGTTACTGCTAAAATAGTTAATGTGGTTATTAATGTTAACATCAATAATGATGTTGAAAAACTTGCTGAATACATTACTCCTTTAAAAGTCTTTTTATAGACTTGTTTTATAAATAACCCTAAAGCAAAAGCCACAGCAAATGCTATTACCATATCCAAAATTGATACTGAACTCATCTTTTCAAGAAATCCAGATTTGAAAACGTCTCCAAAATTAACTGTGTTTTGTCCCATTATTTACATCCTCCCGATTTAACCATATAATCTTGCCGCTACATACTTTGATACTGAAGTAGCTCTTCTCTCATTTACTTGTATAATGTCCTGTATTATTTCTGGTAAGAAATTATCATATTTTACTTCTAGCACTATAAATCTATTGTCTATAACTTCCACAGTAGTTAAATTCTCATCAAATAGATTCCTACTGTTAATTCCTGTCCTTATACTTTTATCAAAGGTTATTCTAACATTTCCCATCTTATAAACATAAGCCTCTCTCGTATAATCAACTATGGTCTTAGGCCTTAGAAACTGATTTTTCATTTTGATATATAGCTCATTAAAAAGAGGTTTATCTGAATTCCTTAAAAAATCTATGTCACCATTTATTATTCTGATGCACTCTTCTTTACTGATAGCAGCACTAACCTTTGCACAAAGTCCATTATTTTTCATTTTTTTCTCTAATCTAATAAATGAAGCATCGTTGTTATATAATCTTATTCGAAACTTTTCTCTATGGTTTATTCCATCAATTTTTTCTCTCAAAGCTTTATTTTGAAAATTATCAAAGTAAAGACTTCTAATCAAGTATTCTCTATTTTCATCAGCATTTTTATCTAATCTCATAATGCATCCTAACCTATTTCTAATGGCTATATAATCTGATAAATTTATATAGTGTTTTAGTTCGTGTCTATATTGAAGTTTCTTCATATTTTCACCTCCTTTCACTACTTACAACTATTATTTTACATAGGAAGTCTTAACAGTAGCTTAACGATAACTTAACTTTCACCTAGCTATAAATATAAGTTTCATTATTGAAACTTCATCAAAGCTCTATGTACATATTGAGAAATCAATATAACCTCTGAAGATTTTTTATTGAAACTTCTATATAAATACTTTTCTATAAAATGATTACTTCATTACCTTAGGTACAAGAAGTTTAAACTCGGTTCCTTCCCCATATTTAGATGTAAACTTCACAGTTATCTTTAAAGATTTGGAGATAGACTTTAATAAACTTAATCCAATTCCACTTCCAGAAATATTCTTAGCTCTTACATCTGAACTTCTAAAAAAGCGGTCAAAAATTCGTTCTTGTTCTTCTTCCTTTATTCCAATACCGTTATCCTTAACAATTATCCTAATATACTTCCCTTCATCTTTAAAGCTAACAAATATTTTCCCATCGTCCCTTGTATATTTAAAAGCATTTTCAAGTAAAATCACCATTATCTGTTTCACCTTATCATAATCCCATTGAAGAATAATTTCTTCTTCTGGCTTTATCACTTGAAATTCTTTGTTTTGTAGCTCAGCTAAGTCGCAGTAAAAGTCACCTATACCTTCAATAAAGGTGCTCAAGCTGACCTTTGTTACACTAATATTCAAGTCTATATTTTCTTTTGTTAGTAACAATAGATTATTGTTCAATTTCTCAAGACCTACTACTTCACTCATAATTTTGGAAATGTGTTCAAAATTGCTATCAATATTAACGTCCCAAGAGTTTGCTAATATTTCTAATTTTCCTTTAATAACAGCTAAAGGTGTTCGCATTTCATGAGAAGCATCTTGCACAAAGAAAACTTGTTTATCATAATTTTCTCTTACAGGCTTTAGAATCCTAGAAGCTAATATAGCAGAAAGCAATACTGCAATTACAATCAATGATATCAATCCAATGGTTATAGAATTACGTAGTTGATTTATTGACTGTAATTCCGAATCAACGTTTTTAAAGATTTCAATATCATATCCATTAAGCTTAAATCTAATACCTCTAAAATCATGATCCTTATATCTTATTTTTTGTATTTCACCCTCTGATGCATTAAGAATGTACGGAAAATTTTCTCCATTAAAATATGGATTAGGGCTTATAAATTGCACGGTTTCTTCTCCATATACAACAACAATAAACTCTTGAACTATTGGCATTGGGTTTCTGAAAAAAAGTTCATCTGCAAACCTAGGCATGTTTCCATTAAACACAACAGGAGGCATCGTTAAAATTATATGTTCTTGACGAATAAGCTGTTTATCAATATCATTAAAAACTTTTGATTGATATAGAATTTGCGTTATTACTGCAAAGATTAAAAGACAAACAAAAACTATTGATACGCTTATAGCTATTATTTTTCTTTTTGTGTAATAAAAAATATCTTTCTTTTTCATTATTTTTTATCTACGCTAGCATCTAGCATATACCCCATTCCTCTCTTATTTACTATGTATTTATCATAATTAAATGGAGCTAACTGCTTTCTTAAACGACTTATATATACCTCTATTATTTCAGTGGATGCATCACTTCCATAGCCACATACATTATCAAAAATTTGTTCTTTAAATAGTAAAACCCCTTTGTTAATGACTAAATATTCTAGTAGCTTATATGACTTCTCATTGATATCTAGTTTTTCATCACCTATATAAGCAGTTTTTGTTTTAATATCAATCTGTATATCCATAAACTCAATTAGATTTTCTTTTTTTATCTTACCCATGCTTTTTAAAATTGCAATAATTCTAGCCTTTAGCTCCTCAAGAAAAAATGGCTTAGTTAGATAATCATTTGCACCTAAATTAAAGGCTTTTAGCTTATCACCAAGACCTTCTTTTGCAGTAAGAACAATAACCCCTGTATTTAAAGCCCTTTTGGAAATGTAACTTAGAATAGTCATCCCATCTATTTCTGGCAGCATGAGATCTAGTATTACAACATCATAGTTATAAGTTTTCAAATATTCAATAGCTTCACCACCGCTATAAACAGGTTGCACTTCCATGACTTTCTCTAGATAGTTAGCTACATTATCACTAATCTCCTTATTATCTTCAACCAATAAAATTTTCATCATAAACCCATCACTCCATAAATAAAACTCCATTATTTATACCAAGCTTATCTTAAAAACACCTTAATATTTTTCCCAAAGGCCTAATTACAAGGCTTTAACCGATTATTACACAAAAAAAATCTACCTAGAATTAGTTTCTAGGTAGAAATATTTTGTTATGTATTTGACAAAAGTATTTTTATTACATTTTATAAGTTTTTAATTTATAGCTCTATAAAGTTATTAAAGGATATTTCTTATTATTAAGGGATATTCTATGTTATTAAGGGATCTTCTATGTTATTAATTAAGCCTTATTTGAAATCAAAAACACTATACTTTCATCAAAACTAACTAACGGTATTTATTTCATATTTAATGCAGCCATTGCATAAACAAATGGTGAATTCCAATAAATATCTACTTCATTTGTTGAGTAACTTTCTGCATGGTCAACATAGCATCTAGCAGGCGCTTGACCTTCTAGGATACCTTGTGCATATGGATCTTCCAAATTGTCATTTGGTCCACCAGCAAGCATACCTGGTATTGCTGCTTTTTGAGCAATAGATGGTCTGTGGTGTGGATTTTTTAAGTAATCTGTTCCATAACCTGAAACAAAGGAGAATCCTAATGAGTTTTTACCAAAGCAATAATTGATATGTTCTTTAGCATATTCTAAATATTCTGGATTAGGACTAAGCTTATATGCTTCTGCTAGTAATATAGCATTATTAGTTACATTCATATTGCTGCCCCAATAGTAATTTGTTCCATTGGAAATGTTATACCCATCATTTTTAGCTAAAGACACTATTTGTTGTGCTTCGTTTAAAACGTGGTTTCTAATGTTACCAGCTACATTTTGGTCAGCAGCTTTTGCTGTTAAATATGCTTTGTTTCCATAATGACCTACGCTAGCCCAACCATAACCATTTTCAAATTTTAAGTTAAGCATTTTCTTAAAGGCATCATCGTATTTACTATTACCTGTAGCCTTAAGCAATTCAGCGGCTGCCCAATATCTTTCATCACCATCATAACCGTCACCATATTCTCCTGTTGAAATACCTTTTGGATTTGTAAACGGAATAGTTGGTGTTTTTTCAAGGTAGCTCCAAGCTAATTCTCCTGCTGCTAAACATTTTTGAGCAAGTTCTGCATCTATATCCTTAAAGTTTTCATAGCCCATTGCCATAACTGCTGCAAAATCTGCTGTTGCAGTTGTAGAAATAGGTGATACTATAAGTGCATCTTTTTCAAATTGTGGCATAATGTGTCCAGGGAATCCAGCACAAGTTACCTTATGATAAACTCCACCACTTGTTGGCTCTTGCATTTTTAATAACCACTGTAATTGATATTTTACTTCATCTAAAACATCGGAAACTCCATTTCCACTTTCAGGTATATTAAAATCATCTCCAAAGGCAGCTTTATTATCATTATATGCTGATAATAAGTCAGCAACAGCTTTTGAAGTAGCAACTACATAACGGCCATAGTCACCAGCATCATGCCAACCTCCAGATACGTCAATTTTTTTATCTGTTCCATAGATTCTAGCAAGCTCTGTATGACAAGCAGGATGTGCCCATTTACCAGCGTATATTGCTGGAAGCTCTTGTCCACATCTTTGCATATAGAAAAATCTCACAGCATCCTTAAATACATTATTATAAATATCTTCTGATATAGTAAAATCATATGAACTTCCTAAGCTATCTGTTTGAATCTTATAAGTTCCTGGTGTTGTAAAAGAAGAAAAATCTCCAAATCTATTTATTTCACCAGCTGCTTCATTGTATCTACACCCTTCGATGTTACCTGTATAAACAACTTCATTTGTAGCAGTAGAAACTACCTTAAAGTTTCTATCTGTAGTTTCTGCTCTAAATACTACCTTCTTCTTATCATTTGGCTTATACCCAAGTTGATTTAAAACGATTTTTTGTTCTACCTTTGGTTTTTCTATCCCAACAACTCCAGTATCATCAACAAGAACTAATTTAACATTATCAATTTTAACAGAGTGAGCTGGAAGTGCTTCTCCAGTTATACTTCCAAGGTTAAATGCAAGTCTTGGAGCCACGTCATTTTCCTCTGTCATAACAAACTCTTTTGATATACTTTGAACTGCGCTTGTTGTATTTATTTGTCCATCAACATAAGCACGATAATCTCCACCGTTAAGTTGAATTCTATAATCAACTATTCTATCAGTGGTAGAGCTTATATCAAACTCTAAACGATATGTACCATTTTTGTACATCTTAAAACCATCATAATAAGCCTGCACACCATATGATACTTCTCCGCACTCATTAACTTGAGCTTTAAGAGCTCCATCAGCTAAAGTTACTTCTCCGTCACCGCCGCTAGCTGTGAAATAGCTCCATCCTTTCATGTTAGTATCAAAGTTACAATTAATAACTGTAGTGCCACTTAATTCGCCAGCTTTTATTCCCGTTGAAAAACTAGCATAACTTCCAGTAAATACTACTGCAGCAATCAACGCTGTTAATAATCTCTTTTTCATATCACTATTCCCCTTTTTTTTAATAATTGCTTTATTTATCTCTGTAAACGCGTGTTAACAAATTGTAAATATACTTAATACTATAGATAACATATAAGTTCCAAAACTGAAGCTATATGTATATATATGGGTGATTTAGGCTATTTTCTACTAAATAAAAATAGCCACTCTCAATGTTTTTATGAGTTAATACGACTTATATATGGATTTTATGTATATGTTTTCACAATATACGAATTTTACACAGCGTAAACACGTGTTCATACTGTAATATTACACCATTTTCTATGATATTGCAATAACTTTATTATAAAAATTGTAATTATACTTATTTAATAGAACTAAAGTTAACTATACTATAATAAATCCAAATAATTCCGTAATTTCAAAGTCTATTTGTAAAAAAAGCAAGATACGATATAGATTCTCCGATAGAAAACTACATTAACTTTATATGCCACATATTAAGTTAATGTAGTAACATTATCAGAACTTATATATTTACCGTTTCTACCTCATATCTAATTCAGACATAGCACAAATAAGTGGTGAATTCCAGTTAATATCTACTTCATTACAAGAATAGCTTTCTGAATCATCAATATAGCATCTAGCTGGTGCTTCCCCTACTAAGCTAATTTTTGCTGTTGGATCTTGTAAATATTTATTTGGTCCACCAACAATCATACCAGGTATTGCTTTCCCCTGTGCCATTGATGGTCTATGAGTTGGAGTCTCTACACCATCAGTACCATAACCTGTAATAAAACATTTCCCTAATGAATTTTTACCTAAGCAATAGTTAACATGTTCTTTTGCATACTCTAGGAATTCTGGATTAGGAGAAATTTTATACGCCTCTGCAAGAAGTATAGCATTGTTGTTCATCTTAGCATTACTACCCCAATAATAAAGATATGATGGAGTAGAACTGTTATAGCCATCATTTCTAGAGAATGCTACGATATCTTGAGCTTCATCTATTATACGATTCTTAATATTGGAGACTGTATTTTGATCAGCTCCTGTTGCTGATATATATGCCAGATTTCCGTAGTGACCTACATCTGACCATAAAAATCCACTTTCATATTTTGTATTTAACATTGTTCTAAAGGCTTGGTCATATTTGCTGTCACCTGTTGCCTTAAACAATTGTGCAGCTGCCCAATATCGTTCATCACCATCATAACCATCAGCATAATCTCCAGTTAAAATACCTGGTGGGTTTGAAAATGGTGTATTTGGTGTCTTTTCAAGGTAATTCCAAGCTTTTTCTCCTGCTGCTAAGCATGTTGAAGCGAATGATGAATCTATATTTTTAAAGTTCTCATAACCCATAGCCATAATTGCTACGAAATCTGCCGTTGCAGGTGTAGATATAGGACATAGAAGAAGTTCTGCTGTTTCCTCCTGTGGCATAACATATCCAGGAAAATCCCAACTAGTTACTTTGTGGTAAACACCACCACTGGTTGTTTCTTGCATTTTTAACATCCATTCTAATTGATATTTCAATTCATCAAGAACATCTGGAATACCGTTTCCACTTTCAGGAATATCAAAATCATCTCCAAAGGCAGCTTTATTATTATTGTAAGCTGTAAATAAATCAGCAATTGCTTTTGAGCTTGCAGGTACATAACGACCATAATCACCAGCATCATGCCAGCCACCAGAAACATCAATTTTTTCATCTGTTCCATAGATTGTTGCTAACTGCTCATGACAAGCTGGATGGGCCCAAGTGCCAGCAAAATCTTGTGATAATTCTTGTCCACATCTTTGGAAATAAAAAAATCTCATTGCATCTTTAAATAAATTCTTATATACATCTTCTGATATAGTGAACTGATAAGAACTACCAAAACTATCTGTCTCAATTCTATATGTACCTGGTGTTTTTAAAGAAGAGAAATCTCCAAAGCTATTTATTTCTTCAGCTGTCTCATTATATGTATGGCCATAAATATCACCTTGATACACAACTTCATTTGTTTTAGTAGAAACTACCCTGAAATTGCGATCATTAGTTTCTGTTCTAAAAACAACCTTTTTCTTATCCTCTGGTTTATAACCAATTTGATTTAGAACAATTTTTTGTTCAACTTTTGGGCTTTGTATTTCTTCTTTTATTCCACTAGCATCTACTAAAAATAACTTTACGTTGTCTATCTTAACAGAGTGGTTTCCAAGTTCTTCTCCTATTACATTTCCAACATTAAAAGCAAGTCTCGGTATCATATCAGTTTCTTCTGTCATCACAAAATCCTGAGACACTGTCTTGACTTCTTGAGTAGTATTTATCTTATCTTCAACATAGTAGCGATAATCTCCTCGATTAAGCTGAATTGTATATTGAATTGTCCTATCAACAGTAGAACTTACGTCAAATTCCAAATGATACTTTCCATTTTTGTACATTCTAAAATCATCCTTATAGATTTGTATACTATATGGCTGATTTCCACAATTGGTTACCTCTGCTTTAATAGCACCATTATCATAAGCTATATCACCACCACCGCCTTCAGTGGTAAAGCCACCCCAACCTTTTGCATTTGTATCAAGACTGCCATTCTCAATCAAGTTAGCCGTCATATCAGCAGCCGTTGCTTGATAACTACCAAAGCCTCCGAAAAGCACAACACCTGCAATTAATGCTGTAATAAATTTTTTTCTCATGCCTTTTTCCCCCTAAATAACTTAATATTAAAATTAAGGATTTTTATCTTCTAATGGAATTTAGGATAATTAATTTATAACTATCCTAAATAATTTCATGACTTTAGAAATCTATTTGTAAAAAAAGCAAGATAAGATATAGATTCTCCGAAAAAAACTACATTAACTTTATATGCCACATATTAAGTTAATGTAGTAACATTATCAGAACTTATATATTTACCGTTCCTACTTCATATTTAATTCAGACATAGCACAAATAAGTGGTGAATTCCAGTTAATATCTACTTCATTACAAGCAAAACATTCTGAATCATCAAGATAACATCTAGCTGGTGCTTCCTCTGTTAAACCAAGTTTCATTGTTGGATCTTCTAAATATTTATTTGGTCCACCAACAATCATACCAGGTAAAGCTTTCCCTTGTGCCATTGATGGTCTGTGATGCGGAGTCTCTACCCCATCAGTACCGTAACCTGTAATAAAACATTTACCTAATGAGTTTTTACCCAAGCAATAGTTAACATGCTCTTTTGCATATTCTAAAAATTCTGGATTATTTGAAATTTTATATGCATTTGCAAGAAGCATAGCATTATTGTTCATCTTAGCATTACTACCCCAATAATAAAAATATGATGGAGTAGAGCTGTTATAACCGTCATTTCTAGAGAATGCTACGATATCTTGAGCTTCATCTATTATACGATTCTTAATATTCCCAGCTGCATTCTGATCAGCACCTGCTGCTGCTATATATGCTAGATTTCCATAGTGTCCTACATTAGACCATAAAAATCCACTTTCATATTTTGTATTTAACATTGTTCTAAAGGCTTGGTCATATTTACTGTCACCTGTTGCCTTAAACAATTGTGCAGCTGCCCAATATCTTTCATCACCATCATAACCATCAGCATAATCTCCAGTTAAAACCCCTGGTGGATTTGAAAATGGAGTATTCGGTGTTTTTTCAAGGTAAGCCCAAGCTTTTTCTCCTGCTGCTAAGCATGTTGAGGCAAGTGCTGGATCTATATCTTTGAAATTCTCATAGCCCATAGCCATAATTGCTGCAAAATCTGCTGTTGCAGGTGTAGATATAGGACATACAAGAAGTTCTCCTGTTTCTTCTTGTGGCATAACATATCCTGGGAAGTCCCAACTAGTTACTTTATGGTAAACACCACCACTGGTTTTTTCTTGCATCTTTAACATCCATTCTAATTGATATTTCAATTCATCAAGAACATCGGGAATACCGTTTCCACTTTCAGGAATATTAAAATCATCTCCAAAAGCAGCTTTATTATCATTATAAGCTGTAAATAAATCAGCCATTGCTTTTGAGTTTGCAATTACATAACGACCATAATCACCAGCATCATGCCAACCACCAGAAACATCAATCTTTTGATCTGTTCCATAGATTGTTGCTAACTGCTGATGACAAGCTGGATGAGCCCAAGTGCCAGCAAAATCTTGTGTTAATTCTTGCCCACATCTTTGGAAATAAAAAAATCTCATTGCATCTTTAAATAAATTCTTATATACATCTTCTGCTATAGTGAACTGATAAGAACTACCAAAACTATCTGTCTCAATTCTATATGTACCCGGTGTTTTTAAAGAAGATAAATCTCCAAAACTGTTTATTTCTCCAGCTGTCTCATTATATGTACGACCATAAATATCACCTTGATAAACAACTTCATTTGTTTTAGTAGAAACTACTCTAAAATTACGATCATTAGTTTCTGTTCTAAACACAACCTTTTTCTTGTCCTCTGGTTTATAACCAATTTGATTTAAAACAATTTTTTGCTCAACTTTAGGACTTTCTATTTCTTCTTTTATTCCACTGACATCTACTAAAAATAGTTTTACATTGTCTATCTTAACAGAGTGGTTTCCAAGATTTTCTCCTACTACATTTCCAACATTAAAAGCAAGTCTTGGTATCATATCAGTTTCTTCTGTCATTACAAAATCCTGAGACACTGTCTTGACTTCTTGAGTAGTATTTATCTTATCTTCAACATAGTAGCGATAATCTCCTCGATTAAGCTGAATTGTATATTGAATTGTCCTATCAACAGTAGAACTTACGTCAAACTCTAAATGATATTTTCCATTTTTGTACATTTTGAAATCATCCTTATAGATTTGTATACTATATGGTGCATTTCCGCAATTGGTTACCTCTGCTTTAATACCGCCATCATCATAGGTTAGATATCCACCACCGCCTTCAGTGGTAAAGCCACCCCAACCTTTTGCATTTGTATCAAGACTACCATTCTCAATTAAGTTAACTGTCATGTCCGCAGCTGCTGCTTGATAACTACCAAAACCTCCGAAAAGCACAGCACCTGCAATTAATGCTGTAATAAATTTTTTTCTCATGCCTTTTCCCCCTAAATAATCTAAATAATTAGAGATTTTTATACTACACTCTTTTAGTATCTTTAAATATCTACCAATGTAATATTTGTGTAAATTAATCCCTATAATGTCATATTACATTAACTTTCTTCATATTACAACATTTTTACTAAAATATAATAACTAATTTTTGTTATATAATTGTAAATTTAATTAAAAGTATGATTAACAAAGTTCTATAACGTATCAGCATTACTAACTAAACTACTACCTGAAATAATTGTGATTTCATACTATTCAATATAGATAATGTATTACGATTAATAATTAAACTAGTAAAAAATTATAGTTTATATACTACAAATTTTTACTCAATATTTTTAGAAAATTAACTTTGATGTTCATTAGATAAAAAGAAAGCCATAGCTCTCTTTCAAAAGCTATAGCTCCTATATTATACTCTTTTACTGAATATTTTTAGCAATCTTAGATAATGATTTGCTTCTCTCAAAGTGTGGTCACCTAAAAGTGGAAGAATTATTGACCTAATCTTACAATCCAATAATCCTTCTGTTGCTTGTGATTTGAAGTTTCTTATCTTCTTAGTTGCTTGTAAATCTTCTTCTACAACATCGCTAATACAATCATTTAACTTTATGGATTCTGCTGTTAACTGGTCAAATTCCTTAGCAAAGTTATTAGCAGTCATTATCAAAGTTTCTTCCGTTGGATCTAAAAACCCTCTTATAAATTTTGCATGCTCTGCCATTATCCTATTCCAAAATCTTTGCTGTTCTACAGCTTCACGAGCCATATCGATTTCGATTCCTTTTTGTAATCTATAAAGCATATTATAATATAACATCGCTTCTCTTCTTACATGATCTATTAAGAGAGGATAGTTGACGGTAAACAACTTGCAACTAAGCATTCCATCCAATATTTCTGTTTTATAATTAATCAATGCCCTGACAGCCTTCATTGCTCTAGTATTTAAGTTTCGTACAGCTGCTTCTAGCTCTCTTGAAACCCTATAATCACATCTTGCGTCAATTTCTTCTTCTTCTTTAGTGATATTTGTGTTTAGTTTTATTCCTGTATAAAATTCTGAAGCCCTTTCTGCTGATACAGTGTACTTTGTAAAAAGCTCTCCAGAATTCTTTACCATTGGACTTATAATACCATTAGACAGACTAATTGCCTCAGCAAGAAGTTTAGTAAATATATCTTTAAAATTATCTCCTTCTTTAGCTAAATCCGCATCTCTAGGTGTAAATCCAGCTTCAAGAAAAAAAGAGTGTTCCTTCATGATTCTCATAAAAAATAAATTCAATTCCAAGGACTGCCTAATAAAATCTTCTTTACCTAACATATATCATACCTCTCATAATTTATTTAGCTTCTTAAAAACTACTATCCTTTAAAAGTTATTAAAGCAATACTTATCGCTTACTAATATATTATGATAACTGATAACCAGTGTGAGATTTTTCAATGTAATCAAACCTCTTCCTTATTGAAGACACAATGATAATTTGTAACTTACATATAGAGTCATCTTCCCCTTAGCCATATGTGAATAGTCTCGAGCTTCACCTTCTATATCTAAGTACAGATTATTAGACAACTCCCTTTTCATCTCTATGCTTTCTATTTCATATGGAATAAATCTAAAAAAAAATTGTACCTTTAACTTTTCCACTACACCCTGTAAAAGACAATAACATTATCCCAATTAAAATCAATTTAATTATAGATTATCCAAACTAAATTCGAGATGCTTGTAGATAATTATATAAAAGACCAGTATTTTCATAAAATCATAATGGAACTCTTCTTTACAATAATTTATCATAGTACTACATATGATATAATCTATAGATAATAGAGCTTGCTGTGATATTTAGTCTTATACCCCAAGAATTATCACTTATTAATATCACATTTGATTTTGTTAAAAATTAACAGTCCTTAGTTTTTCGAATTTGCTTTCACAACAAGTCTACTTAATTTGCTTTACTAATTAAATATAAATTCCACTTAAATCAAATATCAAAATTACTATTAAAATAAGCGGAGGTAATTATGCGAATCGGTACTTCAAAAATGACTGGTGAAGTTGATAAAGCTTGTGTAGATAAATTAGAAATACCCTTAATGGTGCTTATGGAGAACGCAGCCTTGAAGGTAGTTAAACATTTAGAGATAGATAAATATTCAAGTTATGTAGTTGTATGTGCTACAGGTAACAACGGTGGAGATGGTTTAGCTGCTGCAAGACATCTTTCCGCTCTTGGAAAAAAAGTAGAGATATTTGTTGTATTAAATGACAACAGAAATATGAGTGAATGCTTCAAAGCTAATTACAATATATTAAAAAACATGGGTACGGTAATTAATGAAGTTACAAGCATTGAATCACTGCAAAAACTTAAAGCATCAATATTAGATTCAGAAGTAACTATAGATGCAATCTTCGGCACAGGATTAAATAGAGAAGTGCAGTGGTTGTTTAAACAGGCTATTACAATAGTTACTGACTATAGTAATTATATAGTTTCTATTGATATACCTTCTGGAATGAATGGTGATAATGGAAACATATTAGGCATCTGCGTCAGAGCCCATAAAACTATTTGCTTTGAATTTTATAAAAGAGGCTTCTTAAATTATGGAACTGAAGAATTCACCGGTGAAATAATAGTCGAACCAATAGGAATTTCCCAAAATATTCTTGATCAATTTCATAACAATGAATTTATATTGGAAAAAGCTGATGTTATCAACAATATAAAACCTAGACAGAAGCAAGGGCATAAGGGTACCTACGGAAGAACTCTTATTTTAGCTGGGTCGGAAGGCTTTTCAGGAGCAGCATACCTAGCAACACAATCCGCAGTTAGAACTGGTAGTGGACTTGTTACCCTATGTTGCAACAGTAAAATTCAAGATATCCTAAGCTGCAAGCTTTCGGAGGCGATGACAATAAGTTATGAAAACAAAGAAAAGCTTTTAGAACTATTACGTGTCAGCACTGCTGTTGCTATAGGTCCTGGACTTGGAAATAACCAAGAAACCCTTGAACTACTAGAACTTGTCCTAGAAGAATCAAAGGGACCAATAATTATTGATGCTGATGGACTAAATGTACTTTCCACTAATCTTCAGCTTTTAAAGAAGACAAAGGCCCCAGTTATAATTACTCCACATCCTGGCGAAATGTCAAGACTTACTGAAATATCAGTAAAAGAAATAAATTCCTCAAGAGTAGACTTAGCAAAAAGTTTTGCCTTAGAACATAATATAATTGTTCTTCTAAAAGGATATCAAACAATAATTACTAATGGTCTTAAAGTTTATGTAAACCCAACCGGAAATAGCGCTATGGCTAATGGTGGTATGGGAGATTGTCTTACAGGAATTATTACTTCACTTGCTTCTCAAGGAATTCCAGCCTTTGAAGCAGCAGCTTGTGGTGCTTATATTCATGGCTATGCTGGTGATAAACTTTCACAGACTATGTATGCTGTAAATGCCACACGTGTAATTGAAGAAATCCCTTACATAATGAAGGAATTCATTTGTGAGAAATAAAAAACTACGGTGCCTTAGCAAGGACACCGTAGTTTTCATATGCAAATTAAAAACTATGCAACCGCCTATCCATGAGCGCTAGACTTAATCTCCCATAGTTTTCGTATGCAAATGAAAGGTCTCTATTCTTTTCCTATAACTATACTAAATTTCTACTGCTTATGATTTCAAAGACTACAACCATTTTTTGTTTTTAAAATATGCAATCATAGAAACTACAATTGAAATCATTATTAACCAAAGCACAGGGGGCATATATGGCCAACTAAGCTCTGGCATATTAGATAAATTCATTCGATATAACACTACAATAAATGAAAGAGGAATGAAAATTGTTGAAATAATCGTCAAAACCTTCATAATCTCGTTCATTTTATTGCTAGTGCTTGATAGATATATATACATACTGGCTAATATATCTCTTAAGGTTTCTGTTATGTCCATAACTTGAATTATATGATCATATAATTCTTTAAAATATATTAGTGATTCCTCATTAATAATCTGAACCCTATCTCTTTCCAAAGAACCTATGACTTCACACAGTGGCCAAACTGCCTTATGAAGGAACAACATTTGTCTTTTTAGCTTATCAATATCTTGCAAAGTTTCTTTTGCTGATATCACAAAGAATCAAGGCGATAAATTTCATTGATAACTTAAATTTACGATATAAGAATCTATAAATTCTTCCAATATTCAACATATACAAATGTTAAGTATTGGAATTCAAGTTAACATTCTGTATAATTAAATAAGAATACACTTAGAAATTTTATGAGCTATTATAACAGTGATATAGGAGAATAATGAAATGATAGATTTATTTAGAGCATTTACTACAAAGGAAGATTTTTTCTATGATGGAGCATTTATTGCTAAAATAAAATATCAAAGGTTTCAACAAAAATCAGGTAAAGAAACTTATAAAAATGAAATTCTAAAAAGCAATAGAAAACTTTGTATAATCAACTGTAGTGGATATGCTGATGATAAAATTACAGAAACATTAACAATTTATTTAATGATGAATGTAACAGTTAAAGAATCTACTAAACCAGAAATTGTTGAAGATACTGGTACCTTATGGCGTAATTTTTCAAAAGAGGAAATTGCAAACTTCAGTAACTTAGTAGGCGATACAAATTCAATTCATCTTACAGATAATCCAGTTGTACAAGGAATGTTTATTCTAAAAGAACTTTGTGACACAACAGAAACTAGGGATATCGAAGTAAAATATATTCATCCTGTTTATGGCTGTAACCCAGTGTATATAAAACATGATGATAATATTATAAAAGGCTTTAGTGATGGAATATTATGCTTCCAAGCAACTCTATCTTAAAAGTCTTTACAAAGGTTTTGATAATATATGTTGCAATAAAGAAACTACATTAATTTTAACTGCGTGTACAAATTAATGTAGTAACTTAAATGGAACTTATATACACAAATTCATCGAAGAAGTAATTACTTACATACTTATCATAATAATAAACGGATACAGAAAAGTTAAAAGGACTAATCTCTGTTTAATTCAGGTTTCAGTCCTTTCACCTTGATTAATTAAATTCTGTTCAACTTTTGAGTCTTACTTCAAAATTATTTTCCTTAAGAGATATTATTCTATCAACACTATTCTTTAACATGGCTATTTTTAAGATATACTAGCATTTTTTCTATATAGTTATGTTGATTTTTTAGATTCTTCTGCTTTACTTAAGTCCTTTTCCCACCATGAAGTTCTAGATTTGTATACTTCTGAACCTAATGGTATAGTTTCACCAATCTTAGGTGCAATCAAATTGATTCCTGTTTTTTCTGCTTCTATTGATGCTCGTTCTATTGGCTCTTTCCATCCATGAAAGGCTAAGGAAAAAGCTCCCCAATGCATTAACATCATGTTCTTGCCATTTACATCTATGTTTGCTTGTACAGATTGTTCTGGTGTCATATGAATATCTGCCCAACGCTTGTCATATTGAGCGCCTTCAATTAAAGTGATATCAAAAGCTCCATATTTTTCCCCAATCTCCTTAAAATGAGGTCCATAACCACCATCACCACTGGTATATAGTCGTGTATCCTTCCCCAAAATTACCCAACCTCCCCATAAGGTAGAGTTAGAATTAAATAATCCTCTTCCTGAGAAATGCCTAGAAGGTGTTAATGCTACAGTTAAACCTTGAAAGTTCATTTCCTCCCACCAATTCAGTTCAATGATTTTTCCTTTTTGAACACCCCATCGAACCAAGTGAGAACCTACCCCAAGAGGAACATAAAAATAAGATACCTTACTGTCTAACTTTAAAATAGATTGATAATCTAAGTGGTCATAATGGTCATGTGATATAAATACTCCATCAATAGCTGGCATTTTATCAATAAGATCTAGTATATCCTTATTATATTCATATCTTTTACTACCAGCAAAGGAAACTGGTGACGCCATAGGTCCTAGCATTGGATCTAATAATAATTTTTTATTATTAATACTAACTAGAAAAGCCGAATGCCCAAGCCAAGTTAAGCTATCTTTTTTACTATTGATTAAATCCCAATCAATTGGTTCAACAGAAATTTGCCCCTTTGGATTACGGTCTTTACCACCTACAAAAAAATCTTTAGCCATTGATAAAGTGTCAGCTAAATTCATTTTCATATCCGTTAGACTGTCGTTAACAAATTTACCATTTTCATAATTACCAAGCTGCTTATAATACTCTTTTTCTTCCTTAGTAGCCTTACCACCAAAGGTCGGATTAAAATTTAAAAACGCTGTAATTCCTATAGATACTATAACTAAGAAACTGAATAAGTATATTATCACTTTTTTTCTCCTTTTCCATTTTTCTCTTCTCAACTTACTCCTCCTAGCCCCTTAAAATCTAATGCTAAAACAAGGAAACTCCTTCTCGATTCCTGTGAGGAGTAAGTTCCACTAGCTAAATCAAAGATTTAGAGCATCACTTATATGAGTTTTTTATAATTCTATCTTTAAATAATGATTTTGTATATAACAATCTCTTTATCTAAAAATAATACTACTTAGAGCTAACTCTAAGGAAAGATATTTTTGTTTTATCTAATTACTCTAAACCTAGTCCATTTTCCATTAATATATATACCTACAAAAATTATCACCCAGTCAACAAACACAGTTGCCCAAGTCCCAAACTTGCCCATGTGGAAGTAAATACCCTATACATATGATAATGTAATGAAATTTATCCAGTTCGTGAATTTACAATTCTAAATTTTAAGTCTAGTCTCAATTGTGCCGTTACATAAAAATGACTGGAATGGTAAAAAAACATCCAGTCATTTTTAGCTTATATTTGTGTTATTCTACAATCTACAAATATTTAATCCTTAGACTATGATCTCAACTAATCCTCTAGCTTTTTTAGATCTTTTTCTTTTTCAACAATAGAGTCCTCATATATTGTTATTTTATAGTCTAAACGCTCAATAGTTTTTTTAATTTCCTCCATCTTTTCCACTAATACCTTATGTTGCTCAACTAAAATATCTTTTCTAGCCTCTATTGTTTCATCTCCCTTTTGAAATAGTGCAACATACTCAATCAACACTTCAATTGGAAGCCCTGAAGCTCTCATACATTTTATAAATTCGACCCATCTGCAATCTTCCTCCGTATAATCTCTTATCCCACTTTTATTTCGATTTACTGGAGGAATGAGTCCAATACGTTCATAGTAGCGAAGTGTATCTTGTGATAGCTCATATTTTTTACTTACCTCCGAAATAGTCATGCTATTTCACCCCCATTAGCTAGTTTAATTATCTCTATTATTTTTTCAAGCAATAATAGAAATACTATCATAGTCTATTTTTCATCTACTTACCTAAACCTGTTAAAAACTCTACTACTTTTGGATCATAGTGAGAGAAAAATGCGCTTTCTTTTGTATCTAATGTAGCAATTATATCCATATCCTCTTTTGATAATTGAAAATCAAACACATCAAAATTTTCAATCATTCGTTCCTTACGTACTGATTTTGGAATAACCACTACGCCTCTTTGAATTAAATATCTTAATGCAACCTGAGCATTGGATTTTTTATACTTTTCCCCAACGTTTTTCAAAATTTCATTAGTAAACATACCATTTTTACCTTCAGCAAAAGGTCCCCAAGATTCAATCTGTACTGCATATTTCTTCATAATTTCCTGAGCTTCTACCTGTTGATTAAATGGATGTGTCTCAACCTGATTGATTGTAGGTATAATTTCATTAAACTGTATTAAATCAATTAATCTATCAGGATAGAAATTACTAACACCTATAGCTCTGATTTTTCCAGCCTTATATAAATCCTCCATTGCACGATATGTTCCATAATAATCATTAAACGGTTGATGTATTAATACTAAATCTAAATAATCAAGCTGCATTTTTTCAAGGGATTCTTCTATAGATTTCTTAGCCTTTTCATAACCTGCATTTGAAATCCACACCTTAGTAGTAATGAAGAATTCTTCTCTAGGAACACCAGATTTCTTAATTGCTTTTCCTACAGCTTCTTCATTACCATATGCTTGTGCAGTATCAATAGAGCGGTAACCCACACTAATTGCATCTAACACACATTTTTCACATTCTTCTTGATCTGCAATCTGATAAACTCCATATCCCAAAATTGGCATTTTAGTACCATTGTTTAGTATTACATATTCCATAATATCTCACCTTCCTTATACACTCTTGTATTATTTCATTTTGAACTAAATCACACCATTCTTATTCAACCAATTAGCAATATCTTTTTTGGAAAAATTTACGCTAGTGCCATGAATAGCTAACCCTTGCAAAATCGTTGCATTAGGACAAGCCTCAGCAATATCCTTTTCACTATGCCCAAATCCGCTTCCTTCATGAGTACAAAATGGAATAATCGTCTTTCCTGAAAAGTCATGTTCCTCTAAAAATGTAAACACTGCCATTGGTGCAGTTCCCCACCAATTAGGATAACCTAAAAATATTACATCATAAGCATCTATACTTTCTAAGTAATCAGCAAGTTCTGGTCTAGCATTGCTGTTTAGTTCTCTCTTTGCAACATTTGTGGTTTCTGTATAATCCTTAGGATAAGTTTGCACTGTATCAATGTGGAAAAGTTCGCCTCCTATAATTTCTTCAATGATATTTGCTGCCACTTCAGTATTACCCACTGGTAAATCCACAATCTTGCCACTAACATAGTTGTTTCCTTTACGTGAATAATAGGCAATTAGATAGTTTGCTTCTTTTAAATTCCCCATATTTTCCTTCCTACTTCCTTATATGATTTTATTTGATTTTGCTTTATTCCTTCCTGATAGTTTAAATTCTATTCCTTGGACTTAACTCCAAGTCAAGAACTTTTTTAATTTCATTGACGAATTTCTTCTCATTCTTCATAGCATCAAGTTTTTGTTTTTTAAGCCGATACATTAGTTACCAAGGTAATATAACTAAAGGAGTTGGTCTTAATGGATATAGTTGCTCTATCAACTGTAATGAAGCAATATGATCTTTCCGCGCAAGTTGGCGTAGCACTGACTAAAAAAATTATGGACGTTTCAGAAACTAATACTCAAGAACTTGTAAAAATGATGGAACTTAGCGCTAATCCAAACCTTGGTAGTATTTTAGACGCTAAAGCCTAAAAAGAGGTAATCTGACTTCTTTTTCAGGGATAGACAAAAAAAGAAAGCTGTTTCTTTGAACAGGCTTTCTTAATATGGCTTATTGCCTGCTAAATAAAAATACCCTATCTGATTAAACACAACCTCTTTTCTGTGTCTATCTGATAGGGTAAAGTTTATTTTTTCTTCCTTTTTCAAAACTTATTTATAAGTTCTTATCTTTAAGCTATTTCTAATATTTAAATAAGAAAACCTCTAAAATTAAAAGAAAGTTATTTCTCAACTCTTTTTAAAATTGTAGAATCAGAGTGTCCTACAAATAATGGAACTTTCTCAATATAAACATCACTAGTCTCAAGTCCGAACCACTTTGCTGGAGAAACAGTGAATACTTTTATAAATAATTTAGCCCTAAGTATAAGTGATTTCCAAGCATTTAATTCTGACTCATATGAAAGATGTTCATTAATTAAAACAAAACGGAAATCACTGACTTTTCGTTCTGGCATGATGGTATAGGTTCTAGATTGAAGTTCTATTTCACCACTCTCAACTAATTCAGTTGAAATTTGACGTAGAAAAACATTTAACTTTTGTTCTACTCTGAATCCAAGATTTAATTGAACTTTTACAATATTGGATGTTCCTAAAGTGTCTATGGTATATTCAGCTAAGTAAGGCTCATCAGTAACATCGATATTAACAAACCAGTAAACCTCTGCTCTCTTAGGTCTTTTATCTAAAATAGAGTACATTATTTTTCTTTCAACATGCTTAGGTTTTTGGCAACTAGTTAAATATACAAGGTTTGATGCATATTTAGGACGATCCGCATCTTGGCGTAATTTATCTAATTGGTTCTTATAATCTTCAATTGGAACATCTTCTAATAAACCCATTTTAATATAATGTCCTTTGATCCAAATATACATAATAGATAAAATTGCTAAAGCAATCAGCACAGCTACAAATCCTCCATGCATAAATTTAATGATGTTTGCAATGAAGAAGGAGAATTCAATTGTACCAAAGCCAATAAGCATAGCTAAAGCAAGAATAAATGGAGTCTTCTTCTTTAATAAATAGTTGAATAAGAGAATAGTCGTCATTAACATAGTAACTGTAATCGCTAGTCCATAAGCTGCTTCCATATGTTCAGAATTTTTAAAGTAAAGAACTATTCCAATACAAACAACCCATAAAAGATTATTAATTGATGGTATATATAGCTGTCCTTTAGAATTAGATGGATACTTAATATGTAATCTAGGAAATAAATTCAATTTAATTGCTTCAGAAACAAGTGTAAAAGATCCTGAAATTAGGGCCTGTGAAGCAATAATTGCAGCCAAAGTTGAAATTATTATAGAAAAAATCAAAAGACCTGATGGAACCATTTGAAAAAACGGATTTAAGTCCTTCATATTAAGATACATAGGATTTTCCTTTGCTGCTAATAGCCAAGCTCCTTGTCCAAAATAGTTTAACAATAAACATATTTTAACAAAAGGCCAAGAGCAATAGATATTATTTCTGCCAACATGTCCAAGATCTGAGTAAAGAGCCTCAGCACCTGTCGACGATAAGAATATACTACCAAGAATAAAAAATCCTAATTTATTTTCGCTACTAAAAAGAGTTTTAATTGCATAGTGTGGAGACAATGCACGCAACAATGTCCAATCATGAGAAATATTAATAATTCCCATGAACGCTAAAGTACAAAACCAAATAAGCATAATTGGGCCAAACATCTTTCCAATTAAATCTGTCCCAAAATGTTGAATAAAAAATAAAATACTTATAATCGCTATTACAATTATAATAATATTGTTTTGGTTATTACCAAAAATGGCGTCAAAACTTGGAATTAGCTTTAGCCCTTCAACTGCTGAAGTTATGGTCACTGCAGGGGTTAACATTCCATCAGCAAGCAACGTAGATCCACCAATAATAGCTGGAATGATAAGCCACTTTGCGCGCCTACGAACTAATGTAAAAAGAGAAAAAATTCCACCTTCACCCTTATTATCTGCTTTTAAAGTAATTAGAACATATTTTATAGTTGTCAAAATAGAGATTGTCCAAAAAACCATAGACAAGGTTCCAAGGATAAAATTCTCAGATATGCTTTCTAAGCCACCATTTCCATTAAGCACTGATTTCATCACATAAAGTGGTGAAGTTCCAATATCTCCATAAACTACACCTAAAGTTATTAAAATCCCACCTAAGGTTGCTTTAGAAATATTATTTTGTTTCGTAATTGATTTCATATTCAATCTTCCTTTACATTATAGACAATTACAATGTTTTTGTATTAAGCCTATATATTTGAAATATATTGTATTTGTTTCTTATTGAAATATTATTTAGTATAACACTATCAAAATATAAGTCAAATATTATCTGATAGGTAAATATTGTGCTAAATCGTTTAACAATAACACCATTGCGATTATTCGTGATTTTATACTTAATTTCTCTAGACTTAACATTCAAAGCATAAGATTAAAAAGGAATGTTCTTAAAATAATTAGGAAAAATATCCATACATAAAGCTATCTTTTGAATATATGATAATATTTCTTTAAAACCAAACTGGAGACCTAAATGAACCCCTCTCTTGTATACAAGTTTTCATTTGGCTACATATATATAAATTAAAATCTCTTCTAGATGATAAATGAAAAAAGCAAATAAAATGACGGCTCTTTAATATTTTTAAATATATTTAGGCTTTAATCTAAAAACTAGTAGCACTAGGACCTGACAAAAGTAAGCATTGCCATGTATACAAGTTTATGATAAAGTACTTATATAAAATAGATTAAGTCCATGATTGTATATCTGTAAAAAGTTCTGGTTAAATTAACTGTTCTTTTTAAACAGATGTTGCTAATATATTTTGCGGGGTGATGTTCATGTCAATACATAAAGAACTAAATGAACTGGATGTTGAAAAAGATTTAAGATACTTAAATTTATTATCTAAGGAATATTCTACCATTAATTCAGTATGTACAGAATTTATTAATCTTCAGTCCATTTTAAATCTACCAAAAGGTACTGAACATTTTCTAACTGACATCCATGGAGAATACGAACAATTCAACCATGTGCTAAAAAATGCATCAGGGGTAATAAAAAGAAAAATAGAAGATATCTTTGGAAACACCTTAAGACAAAATGAAAAGAAGAGCCTAGCCACCCTAATATATTATCCCGAACAAAAACTAGATATAGTATTAAAAGAGGAAGAAAATATCAATGATTGGTATACTATCACCTTATATAGACTCATAGAAATTTGTAGACATGTATCATCAAAATATACAAGGTCAAAGGTAAGAAAAGCCCTACCAAAAGATTTTGCCTATATAATAGAAGAACTTCTTCACGAATATCCAGAAAGCTTAGACAAGCACGGGTATTATGGAGAAATAGTTAAAACAATTGTAGCTATAGATAGAGCAAGAGAATTTATTATGGCACTATCAAACCTTATACAAAGACTTGTAATAGATAGACTTCATATAATTGGTGACATTTTTGATAGAGGTCCAGGAGCTGAAATAATCCTTGATACCCTTAAAAATTATCACTCAGTAGATATTCAATGGGGTAATCATGATGTTTTATGGATGGGTGCTTGTGCAGGTTCAAAAGCATGTATTGCAAATGTTATAAGAATTTCTGCTCGCTATTCAAATCTTGATACAATTGAGGACGGCTACGGTATAAATCTACTTCCTCTTGCAACCTTTGCATTAGATTTTTATAAAGAAGATCCTTGCACAGGTTTCTTTCCAAAGTTTGATGCAGAAAAAAATTACAGCGTAACAGAAATAGAATTAATTGCTAAAATGCATAAGGCAATAGCTATTATTCAATTTAAGCTTGAAGGAGAAATAATTAATCGTAGACCTGGCTTTAATATGGACGACAGACTTCTATTAAATAAAATAAACTTTGAAGCAGGTACTATTGAACTTGATGGGAAAACCTATAAGTTAAATGATACTTATTTTCCAACCATTGATCCTAAAGATCCTTACAAACTCCTAAAAGAAGAGCAAGAACTGGTAGAAAAATTAAGATCTTCTTTTATGAATAGTGATAAACTAAACAAACATGTAAGATTTTTATTCGCCAATGGAAGTATTTATTTAAAATACAACTCAAACCTTTTATATCATGGCTGCATACCAATGAACGAGAATGGAACATTTAAGAAAGTAAGATTAAGAGATAAAGAATACAACGGAAAATCTCTTTTAGATAGATTGGAAATACTTGCTCGCGAAGGTTATTTCCACGAGGACAATCCTGCTGCTAAACTATTTGGTACAGATATAATGTGGTATCTCTGGACAGGTCCTTATTCTCCTCTATTCGGAAAAGAAAAGATGACTACCTTCGAAAGATACTTCATAGATGATAAAAAAACGCATATTGAAAAGAAAGACCCTTACTACAACTTTAGAGATAAAGAAGAAGTTTATGATAACATTTTTTCCGAATTTGGCTTAGATCCTAATGAATCACATATTGTAAATGGACATGTCCCTGTTGAAAAAAAGAAAGGTGAAAGCCCAATAAAAGCAAAAGGGAAACTTTTAGTAATAGATGGAGGCTTCTCTAAAGCATATCAAGGTAAAACCGGTATTGCTGGTTATACATTAATATATAATTCCTTTGGACTTCAGCTTGTATCACACGAACCTTTTCAATCAACAGAAAAAGCTATTAAAGAAGAAACGGATATCCTGTCATCAACAGTAATACTAGAACATTCAATGGTCAGAAAAAAGGTTGCTGACACTGATGTAGGTGCTATACTGCAAGAACAGATAAAGAATCTTAAAATGTTACTAATAGCATACAGAACTGGATTAATAAAAGAAAAGAATAGTATTTAGGTTATTTATCATGAGTTCCAATATAATTCATCTGATATCTATATACATTCTCACAAAATATAAATTGTAAGAATACTGAAAAAACACTCTTGTTACAAATAAGATAACTTATATGCTGTATTTTTTATAAATTGTTTCGAAATAAAAATTCACTGATAGAAATTTTCCTATAAGTGAATTTTTATTTTGTAGATAGTTTTATTCATCTATAAGCCTCTTTATTTTTTCAACTATGTAATCAGTATTAGTCCAATTAATATAGTGCCTAGAGTTTCTAAGGGTTTCTTATGACATTTGCCATAAAGTAAAAAGATACATATAGAAGAATTGGCACCAAACATATTCTTAATATATTTTTATGATTCCATGATCTTAGGCGCATACTAATGCAAATTTCCTAATATCCCAAGATACTGATTTCAAAACAATACAAACTAGACTTGGTCTTAAAGATATAAATACAACTTTAAACATATGTAGTCACTGAAATAGGAAGATGCAAGAGAAAGCAACTCAGAAAATTTCTAACTTACTAAATGAACAGAATGGCAAGAGAATGGCAAAATAGAAAACACTAAGTTACAAACCTAGTGTTTTTAATGGACGAGCAAACCTATAAGCCGAGTTCTGTATTTGACAATCATCTATCTAGGCCTATTGTTACCAATAGACTCAAGCGACGCTACCTGAGACGGGACGGGCAGCCCCATATGCCTCCATTTGGTCTTGCTTCAAGTGGGGTTTACATAGCCGCAAAGTCACCAATGCGCTGGTGAGCTCTTACCTCACCTTTCCACCCTTACCTTATTAAATAAATTCAATAAGGCGGTATCTCTCTGTTGCACTTTCCTTAGAGTCGCCTCCACTGGGAGTTACCCAGCACCCTGCCCTATGAAGCTCGGACTTTCCTCTCCTGACTAAAAATCAGCAGCGATTGTCTGGCTTACTCGCAATGTCTATACTATCATAGAAGCTTTTATTTTGCAATACACTTTTTATCGTCTTTTTTGTGGCTATGGCTCAATATTCTTCCACAGCTTGGACAAAAAACTATTTCATCATTATTATTGATGTTATATATTTCATTATCTTCTATTTTGTGCTTACATGCACTACAGCGAGAATTTTTTATAGTTGAAATTGGGCTCGTCTGTGTTTCTAGAATTCCAAAAAATATTATTAAATATTTTTCTGGAATTTCTTTTTTTAATCGAGCTACCTCTGCTTGAGCTTTCTCTATTTCCTCATTAGCCCTTTGGATTTTCTCCTTCATTACCCGTTTTACAGAATGGAAGGTCTCCTTTTTATAGTACAACTCTACTTGCAGCTTATCTATGTCCTCTTCTTTGAGTGTTTCCTTATGAATTATTTTTTTCTCGTATAGTGCTTTAAAATTTTCATAATCTCTCTTCGCTTTGTTAAGTATATAGATATTTGAACCTGACCTTATAATCTTATTATTCTCTTCTATGATTTCAAGGTTTTTCTGTAATTCACTTAGCTGTTCTAGTACTACCAAAAGAATCCCCCTCCTCTTTCCTACAACAAGTAACTGCGATGCAGCATTTTACTTAATAAAATTTATTTAAAGGCGAGTATCTTTTAAGTTTTAAAAATTTTATATGGGCTCTTACTTTTCTCTGATATGATTATGTTCACTTTTTTATCCTTCAATTTTTCTTCAATGGTTTTAGCAACAAGCTTTAACCCTTGCCATTCAGAGTAAAAGTGCTCCATATCTATAATAGCAATATCTTCTTCTGTATAATCACTTACAAAATGATAAGTGGTGTCTCCAGTTATAATTGCATCTGCTCCAAGCTCCTTTGCCCTCTGGAAAAAGTCCATGCCACTTCCGTTTATCACTGCGATAACTTTTATTTCTTTTTCTAGAGTTCCAGAATATCTAATTGGAGCATCACTAAAATTAGTATTTATTCTTTCCAAAAGTTCTTTTAAGGTTATAGGAGTCTCTAACTCTATAAGTCTCCCAATACCACATTCATAACCTTTAGCCATTGCTTTTCTATTTAAATCCATAACAATTCCGCTTTCAAAACCAAGAAGCTTAACTAAGCTATCGTTTATTCCTTGCTCTACGGAATCTAGATTTGTATGAGCACTATATAAAGCTATATCATTCTTTATTAGTTCTATTATCTTAGTCCCTAAAAGTGTTTTGGTGGTTATTGAACTAGGCTTTCTAAATAATAACGGATGATGGCTATAAATCATTTGACAATTCATTTCCTTAGCCTCGCTTATAACTTCTTTAGTACAGTCTAAAGCTACAAGAATATTTTCAATCTCTGCTTCTGTATCACCAATCATAAGTCCTACATTATCATAATCTTCTTTTAAATATGTAGGGGCAACTGCCTCAAATTCTTTCTCCAATTCATATACTTTCATCACCTAACACCTCCTTTAACCTTATAATTTTCGCTTCTATTTCCCGTTTTCGCTCTTTTGAAGCTTCTGTATCATCTTTTATCTTGCTAGATATATTTATATACTGTTGAAGTCTATAATTTATATAATCTACAGTATCTTTATTCTTATCCTTAATTATAAATTCACCAATTTCATACTCTATATCTTCAAGTTCTCTAGTATTATTGTCGTAGGAAATTTTTAATATTTGATAATATTTTCCTTCATCATATACTATTTTCTCCTCAATAACCCTAAATCCCTTCTCATATATGTATTTTCTTAAAACTTCTGGATTTTGAACAGGCTGAACAATGCAAAATTTTAGATTTTTAAAAACTTCCATATCAGCTTCTATAATATCTCGAATAAGATTTCCACCCATTCCAGCGATAACAGCAACATCAACTTCCTTAGGCTTTAATTTCTGAAAACCACCGCCGAGTCTACACTGAACTTTATCCTGTAGTCCTGTTCTTAATATATTTTCTTTAGACTTGTCTAAAGGTCCTTTATTTATATCACTAGCTATTGCTCTTTTACATCTGCCAGCTTTAATTAAATATATTGGAACATATCCATGATCTGTTCCAATATCTGCAACACTATCAACTGGGTCAACCATTTCAGCTAAAGTCTTTAGCCTTTTACTTAACTCCATAGGTACCTCCTAGTTAAAATTCTTTAGTATTATAATCTGAAAAAACAATAAGGAACCAGTGATTACTAAAGGGATATACATATACCAATATGATGTCTTTTTATCATACTTAGCATAAATATGTGATACATAATATATACAAAAGAATATGAGCATTGCAAATACGCCCTTTAATAATTGAGATTGCAAAAACTGCGGAGTACTTACCCATTTAATAGGATAAAACTGCTCATTAATCGTTACTGGCATTTTTTCTACCTTTAACTTACCACTATAGTATAGGTATAAAGGAAGTGAAAAATTTATAAATAATAAAAGAGAATTTGTTAAAAAGGGAACTATAAAGTACTTGTCCTTATGAAGAGGAATTGCCTTCCTTTGAGTATAATCTATTGTTTCCACAGAATTTATCTTCACAAGAAGTTTAGCCTTTAAATCCTCTAACTTTTCTGGAGATATTCCAAAAATCACATCTGGCGTTTTTATGTATAATGCTTTTTCATTATTGGTCACAAACATTCTGCATGTGCCAATTTTATTTATATAAAATCGTCCAAAAGCGAAATTTCTTTTTCCAACCCCCAATAAATGAATACCTTTTATAAAACTGTTATCTGCTCTAATCTCTATTATTTTATTATAATTTATCTTTACCTTTTTTAATCCCCCAAAAAGCTTAATCTCTAAATATTCTTCCCTTAGTATATATTCCATCTTTGTTGATACCCCAAAATAGTAGCCTTGATATATGAATACTATTACTGCTGCTATATACAAATAATTTGTCATAATGAAATCATCACTAATTTTCCCTACGGTAATCAATATCCCAACCATAACTACAGTTAATACTAAAATATAAATAGTGCCAATTCCCTTTTCTTTGTTATAACAAAACATGTATACCCCTCCTTTTCCCTTAGATAGAAAAATAAAGAGCACATTAAGTGCTCTTTTTGTTAGTCTAAGTAATCCTTAAGCTTTTTACTTCTGCTTGGATGTCTAAGCTTTCTTAATGCTTTAGCTTCTATTTGACGTATTCTTTCTCTTGTTACGTTAAATTCTCTTCCAACTTCTTCAAGCGTTCTAGCTCTTCCATCATCTAAACCAAATCTAAGTCTTAAAACTTTCTCTTCTCTTGGAGTTAAAGTATCTAAAACATTTATTAGTTGCTCTTTAAGCATTGTAAATGCTGCTGCTTCTGCTGGAGCTGGTGCGTCATCATCTGGTATAAAATCTCCTAAATGACTGTCTTCTTCTTCACCTATTGGTGTTTCTAGAGACACTGGCTCCTGAGCAATCTTTCTTATTTCAATAACTTTATCTACAGGCATTTCCATCTTTTCAGCTAGTTCTTCTGGCAGTGGATCACGACCTAATTCTTGAACTAGTTGTCTTGTTATTCTGAGTAATTTATTTATCGTTTCCACCATATGAACTGGAATTCTTATAGTTCTAGCTTGATCTGCTATGGCTCTTGTAATTGCCTGTCTAATCCACCAAGTAGCATAAGTACTAAACTTGAATCCCTTTCTATAGTCAAACTTCTCAACAGCTTTTATAAGCCCTAAGTTTCCTTCTTGTATTAAATCTAAAAACAACATACCTCTTCCAACGTATCTCTTAGCGATAGATACAACAAGTCTAAGGTTTGCTTCTGCTAATTTTTTCTTTGCAGCAGGGTCTCCTGCTTCTATTCTCTCAGCTAATTCAATTTCTGTCTCTGGAGATAATAGTGGAACCTTTCCTATCTCCTTTAAATACATTCTTACTGGGTCATCAATAGCGATTCCTTCTGGTACTGATAAATCAAATTCATCTTCGGTTACTTCTATATCTTTCATGTCACCGATAACTTCAATACCTACGCTTTCAAGAACTTCATATATTTTTTCAATTTGCTCTGGGCTTAACTCAATATTTTCTAGTTCATCAATTATCTCTGTGTACGTTAATGATCCGGTTTTCTTGCCTGTCTCTATAAGGCTTTTAACCATAGTCATTACTGTTCCTTTATCTTTCACATTAGCATTATTCTCGCTTAATTTCATAGGGTACCTCCTATCATGCATTGGTAAAACTCTTTAAGTTCCTTTGTATCTCTTCTAACTCTTTTACATATACAATTGTTTCTTGTATATCTCCAGCTGCCTCACACTGCTTTATTTTCTTTACAAGTTCTCTTTTCTTTATCTCAAGATTATTCTTTTTTATACTTAGAATATAATCTTCTATAAGCTTTTCAACCTCTACTTCTTCATAATTAATTTCTTCTAGGAGAATATGAGTAAGTTCCTTAAAGCTATCATTATCTGTACATTTTAATTGTACGCTCTTTACTTTTTCCTCAAAAGAAACATCCATACATCCTAAAATCAAATTATATAAAAATTTATGACTATCTAAAATCATTTCTTCAACACTAATATTATCAACTATGAACTTAGTATATTCCTCTTTTTGAAGTAAGATTTTCAGTAAAGCTCTTTCCGCTTTTATATAACCCTTTTCTAAATATAAGTTTTGTCCATTGTCGCCAAAATTATACTCTTGTTGCTCTAAATTAGCATTTATTCCTTTTTCAGCGATTTTGTCGTAAATAGCTTGTTCTGAAATATATGTCTTTTCAGCAAGCTTTTTAACATAAATATCCCTTTCAATGGGATCTGATTCCTTGAGAACATTAGCAGCTTCATTAATAAACGCAATTTTCTCTTCTTGCTTATCGATGTTAAAATTTCCTTCTAGGGACGAAATTCTATACTCTGTGAGACTTTCGGCAGCTTCAACTAATTTTACAAATGCAAGCTTTCCATTATTTCTAATATATTCATCAGGGTCTTTTCCTTCTGGAATTCTCAACACATAAACTAAGAAACCTGCTTCCTTTAATATCTTTAGTCCTCTCATAGTGGCACTTTGACCTGCAAAATCAGCGTCATAGGCTATTATTACTTTATTAACATATCTTTTTAGAAGCTTTGCTTGTTCTGTTGTCAATGCTGTTCCTAGGGTAGCCACAACATTTGTAACTCCAAACTGATGCAACGAAATAGCATCCATATATCCTTCAACTATTATTACATAATCTTTTAGACCCTTCTTAATTGCAAAATTCAATCCATAAAGATTTTTCCTTTTTTCAAAAATTCTGCTTTCTGGTGAATTTAAATATTTGGGTTTTGAATCGTCAAGAACTCTTCCTCCAAAACCAATAACATTCCCCTTATAATCAAACACTGGGAATATAACTCTATTCCTAAACCTATCATATATTCTATTGTTTTTTCCTTCTATGGCTAAACCTAGAGAAAGAATTTCCTTATCCGTGTATTTCTTACTCTTTAAATACTTAAGCAATTCTCCCCAAGAGTCTAAAGCATATCCAAGTCCAAAACTTTTTATTGTGCCTAATTCAATGCCTCTTCCAGTAAAATAACTTAAGGCTTCTTTATTTTTCATTAAATTTGAAAAGAAATATCTTGCTGCATCTACATTTATATCGTAGAATCTTTGAATTCTTTTCTTATTTTCAATCTCTGCCTTATTTTCTTCTACCTGAATATTTACTCTTTCAGCTAAGTATTTCAAAGTATCGTAATAGCTCATATTTTTATTTTTCATAACATAACCTATTACATTACCAGCTTCACCACAACCAAAACATTTAAAAATTTGCTTTTCTGGAGAAACACTAAAGGACGGACTATTCTCGTGATGAAATGGACATAATCCAAAATAATTTCTTCCTGAGCGTTTAAGTCTTACTCCACTTTCAGTTATTACATCCACTATATCATTTTCATCTATGATTCTTTGAATAATCTCTTCTGATATCACAAATCTTTACCACCTCATTAAATGAATTCTCCACAAGATAAATATAATTCGACATAAATCTTAGAATCCCTTTAATTTTTTATATTTTTTTATATTTTCTTAAATGGTCATTTAATTGACTTCCTATAGTATATATTCTTTGTCAACACTAGAAATCCTTCAATATTATAAATTTTCTCACAGTTTTTATGATTTTCTCAATCTATATTAAGTTTTCATTAAAACATAAACAGTTATATTATTGCATATCTTCAGAATAATATACCGCAAAATATTAATATTATAATCTATTACTTTTTAGTGTATATATTAATACTAAAGATAATATCCTTATATAAAGACTAATTTCAGGAGGTATACCATGGCTGCTGTTACTGAACCCCAAACCACATCACTATTGTCGGTAGATAACATAAAAAAAAATGTACTCCCCTTATTCAACATACATGGTGCCGTCGTGGTTCAAATCAAGGTTAAAAACACAGATAAACAGCGTTCAGTATATAAAGTAACTTACGGTAATAAAAATTATTGTTTAAAAAAAGTTTATTACAATTTGAAAGATTTACTTTTTATATACTCTGCTACAGAATGGTTTTTCAGAAATAATATAAAAGTTCCTAAGATGCTTCCAAGTAAAGATAATAAAAGATATGTACTCTATAAAAATATGTTTTTTATTTTGACGCCTTGGATAAGTGGTATTAAAGCAAGCTATGATGATGATTCTATTGTTGTCAAATCAGCAGAGAATCTTGGGAAAATGCATAGATGTTCTATAAACTTTTTCGCAATTGATGGTAGCAACGTGAAATCTAACTGCAATGACCTCCAACGTTCTATGGTAAAACATTTTAAATCACTTCTTACCTTTGCTAACAAAGCTTTTAAATCTAAAGATAAATTTTCAAAAACTTATATTGATCATCTAGATGAAATACTAAGTCTTAGTAAAACTTCTACAGAAACTGGGTATAAGGTTAACTACAAAAACCTTATTGTTTCTTTATGCCATGGTGATTATGTAGCAAAAAACCTTCTAATTGATGATAACGATAATTTATGGGTGATAGATTTTGATAAAACGAAAGTAGGCTATAGAGTTCAAGATTTAACCTATGCCATGAGAAGATATATGAGAAGAACCTCAACCAATTGGAACATGGACAAATTCCTATTATTTGTAGAAACCTACGAAAAAGAGCTTCCTTTAAATGAAGATGAATACAACTACTTGTTAAGTTACCTAGCCTTCCCTCAAAAACTTTGGAGATTAGCTAGAGATTATTATAATCTTACTGATAAAACTCTTTCAGGTATTTTTGAAGCTGATTTAATAAAATGTTGTGAGGATTTAAATGCTCAAACTTATTTTATAGAAGATTTGCAATTATATATTAATAAGAAGTTTAAACGCAGAAAATCCAGCTAAATCTTCAGCTGGATTTTCCATTTGAAATTATTTTTGTTTTGATTTTCTTCTTAGTCCAATCATAGCAACTCCACATAATAATACAAGTGCTCCTATGCTCATAAGGACTGTATAATCTATTTGTGATCCTGTCTGTGGTAACACTACTGTGCTTACATTACTTGTACTATTACTATCAGTAACCACAGTAACTGTATCAGCAATTTGCTTATCTACTACAAAATAATCACTGTTATGTGTTATTTCAAACTGTACATAACCGTCTGCATCAACTTTTAGACCTTCAGCTATAAGCTCAGCCTTGCCAGTTGTTTCATTATAGTAGTAAATAGACAGATTATTTGTATCTTTTCCTTGTAACCATGCAGAATCAAGTTTAACTCTTACTGTTGCTTTTCCAGGAAGTACTCCATTTTCTGCAAAAGATATTACTAAAGTATCATTATCACCTACTAATTTAGAAATACCATCCTTATTAGCTGATTTAGTATCTGTCAAGCTATCAACAACTACCGTCATATCGATTGCCTTAATTTCTTCTGTAATATCCTTACCATTGAAGCTCCATTGTACTCCATCTTGAACAAAAGTTACAGTTTTATCTTGTCCTTGTATTGCAGCAAATATCTCTTTAGATATTTCCTTATTTGAACTAACATCAACCATTACTGTAGATTTTTCTCCAGCATTTTTTACCGCATTTAAAACTGCTGCTAAATCAGTATTTGGTATTATTGTATTATCAGGTGTTGGGTCTGGTACAACCACTGCTACTGTGAAATTGATTGTATAACTCTTAGTAGTAGTTCCATCTTCAGCTGTTACCTCAACTGTTGTTTGTCCTGGTAAGTTTGTTGCTGGTGTTACTACTGCAGTTGCTTTACCTGTAGCAGTTACTGTTCCCAATACTGTTGGTACTGTAGTTGTTCCTGATGGTAATTCCATTCTGTATGCTGTAGTATTCGACTCAAATCCAGTTACTGTTGTTCCATTTACTTTTAAATCACTTAAAGTTGCATCTGAACTCTTTGGTGTTGCAACACTAGTTTGAACTAATTGGAACTCATCAAAAGATCCCCAATTTCCTGAGTTTCCATCTACATATGCACCAATTGTCAACGTTCCATTAGTTACTTCAATGTTTTCAATTATTGCGTTTGTCCATGCTCCCCAACCTGTATTAGTAAAGTCTGCTGTAGCTTTTACATTTTGTGAGTTTGTAGCGAAAATTTGAACTTTATTTTCACCACCACTACCTTGTGCCCAAGCAGATAAACTATAAGTTCCATTTTGTAATCCTGTGATAACCTGTGATGCTGCTACTGTGAAGTCACCATCCTTCCAATATCCTAAAGCTTTTGAACCTGCTTTTGCATCCTTACTTTCATTTACAGCTGTTGCATCAGTTATAGTCCATCCAGTATAACCATTTTCAAAACCTGGATTTTGTACTAGTGTAGCTGCTGCTACTGTGAAGTCAATTGTATAAGTCTTTGTAGTAGTTCCATCTTCAGCTATTACTGCAACTGTTGTCTGCCCTGGTAAGCTTGCCGCTGGTGTTAACACTGCAGTTGCTTTACCCATAGCTGTTACTGCTGCAATTACTTCTGGTATTGCGGTTGTTCCTGCTGGTAACTCAACTCTGTATGATGTGTTATTTGAATCAAATCCAGCCACTGTTGCTCCATTTACTTTTAAATCACTTAAAGTTGCATCTGTGCTCTTTGATTCTGAAACGCTAGTTTGGATTAATTCAAAATCATCAAATCCACCCCAGTTTCCAGCTTTTCCATCTACATATGCACCAATTGTTAATGTTCCATCTGTTACTTCGATATTTGGAATTGTTGCCTTAGACCATACGCACCAGCCTGTATTAGTAAAATCTGCTGTAGCTTTTACATTTTGTGCATTTGTAGCGAAAATTTGTACAGTATTCTCTCCACCACCACCTTGTGACCAAGCTGATAAACTGTAAGTTCCGTTTTGTAATCCTGTAATAACTTGTGATGCTGTTACTGTGAAAGCTCCTGATTTCCAATATCCTAAAGCTTTTGAGTCTGATCTTTTATCATTACTTGAGCTTACAGCAGTTTCATCAGTTATTGTCCATCCAGTATAACCATCTTCAAATCCTGGATTTTGTATTGGATTTGGATTTGCTACTGTAAAATTAATAGTATACGTCTTTGTTGTAATACCATCTTCTGCTGTTACAACTACTTTTGTCTGTCCTGGTACAACTGTTGCTGGTGTTACTACTGCAGTTGCGTTTGTTATTGCCTTTGTTGCTGTAACCTCAGGTACTAAAGTTGTTCCTGCTGGTAAAACCACATTATAAGTTAATGTTTCTGAATCAAACCCTTTGACAGTTACTCCATTTACTTTTAAATCAGTTAATGTTGAGCCATCAGTCTTAGCTAATACTAAAGCATCGATATCTCCCCATACACCACCAGGAGCATTAATGTAAAAACCAACTGTTAAAGTTCCATCTGTTACTTGAATATCATTCACTGTTGTCTTAACCCAGTTTTGCCAACCAATATTAGTAAAATTGCTAGCTAATTTTTGTCCATTTGAAAGCGTAGCAAAAACTTCTGAATTAGTTTCACCACCGCCGCCTTGACTCATAGCTGTTAATTTATAAGATCCATTAGGTATATTGCTAATCGTTTGTGATACTGTACCGTTGAATGGTTGACCACTATAGTAATGCATTCCTGTACTACCGTCATAACCATTATTTTCTCCTAAACTTATTCCACTACCTGTAACTGTCCAACCACTTGTTCCTAGTTCAAAGCTTGAGTTTGTTACTAATGCAGTACTTGGATTTACAGTTACTTGGCATTGTACACTTTTACTATTATCGTAAGTAGTTGCTGTAATAGTTGCAGTACCAACTGAAACACCTACAACATTTCCATTAGGATCGATTTTTGCAGTTGCTTCATTTGATGAAGAGAACTTCGCCATATTGAAGGTTGCGTTAGAAGGTTCTACTATAGCAGTTAATTTTGTAGTAGCTCCAACTTCCATTGAAACACTTGTCTTATCTAAAGTTAGTCCTGTTACTGGAACAGGATTTATTTGAGTTGCTCCAGGTATGAAAGCATTCATAGCGATAGTAGGTTGTCCATCAGTAGGTTGAGATGGTGTATTGTAACCATTCCAAGCTGATAATGCATATCCGCTCCAGCTTTGAGCGCCTTGTGGTTCCCAATAAAACACGCCTAGACCTTTATTATTTGGAATACTTTGCACTATATCTCTAGCTGCTATAATCATATTATAAGAAGCTGTTGGATTAGATGCTTCTCCACCAATTTCAACTACCATTACTTCTTTATTGTATCTGTTAACTAAATTATTTAAGTTTATTCTTAAATTATCCATGTAAGTCATATAGTTGCTACCTGGATAAACAGAACATCCAATTATATCATATTTTGCACCCTTTGCTGTTAATCCATCAAAGAAGCGTTGGAACTCATTAGTTTTATCTCCGTTAGCTCTGTGGATAATAACCTTTGCATTTGGAGCAACAGCTTTAACTGCATCGTATCCTGCATTTATTAGTCTTGTTAAATTTACAAAATCTCCTTCTGCTCCTAATGGTAGCATCATTCCAGGGTTGATTTCGTTTCCAACTTGTACCCATTCTGGAGTTATTCCCTCAGCTTTTAATGCATTCATAACCTCCAAAGTATAGTCATATACATGGGTTGTTAATTGATCGATATTGTCATTTTGCCAAGCTGCTGGTGTTACTTGCTTACCAGGATCGGCCCATGAATCACTGTAATGAAAATCTATCATAAGTCTAAAACCTTTATCAACCACACGCTTAGCCATGGCAACGGTTTCAAGAGTGCTGCAGTGACCTGCTTGCGGATCATTTGAAGGATTAACCCAAGTTCTTAGTCTGATAGAATCAATACCTTTTTCTTTTAAAATATCAAGACAATCTCTTACATTTCCATTTTCATCTCTAAAAACGAAACCCGAAGCTTCCATCTGTGGTATCCAACTTACGTCAGCTCCACTAGCATATCCAGGTATAGTTAAAGCTTGTACCGCCATTGCTCTAGGTACATTAATAGACATGCTCAAAATAAGCAACATACTTAGAAAAATTGATAAAATACTTTTGTTTCTTTTATTTCCCATCAATAAATAGCCTCCCATTAAAATTACAAATTTTAATCTGACTTTATAAAAATTCTTTACTACATCTAATACTATGTTCTTTTCTTTAATCTGCATTATAGACAGTATTGATATCTTCAATTTTTCCCAATATTGTATGCTGTATACAAATTTATTTTCCTAATCGTGCATAAATTATTTGATAATAAATTATCGAAACATATATAGTTAGCTATTTCAAAGACGATTTTTCATTAAAAACTCTTTTCATGCACTTTTCTCTTAAATATATTTTCTTAACAGTTTAGCTATTCAAAAGTTCATTATATAAATATTGTTTGCACCTTTCCCCCTTACATATATTATTTTAGTTTCAAGTCCCCCACCGAAAACTAATCGACATTATTACTGTGTCAACATTATAACATTTTTTTAAATGACATTCTACCGCAAAAACATCCCTTATTTTCCAACTTTTATTTTCAAAGTTTGTTTTAAAATAAAAATCACATAAAAAAACAAGGTATTGTCACTTAAAATCATTATTGAAATTAAGTAACAACACCTTATCATTTTTAAATTTCATATACTTTTAAATACTTGTTTTATAAGACTTCTCGAGTCAAGTCTATAATATTTATTTTTCTTTACCTATTATTTTCGGTTTTTTACTTGAGCTTGAGCTGCCGCTAATCTAGCAACTGGTACTCTAAATGGTGAGCAAGATACGTAATTTAATCCTACTTCGTGGCAAAATTCAACTGATGCAGGATCACCACCATGCTCTCCACAAATTCCAAGTTTTATATTTGGCCTTGTTGATTTTCCAAGTTCAGCTGCCATTTTAACCAACTTGCCTACACCATTTTGGTCTAGCTTTTGGAATGGATCTGACTCGTAGATCTTCTTCTCATAATAATCTTTTAAGAACTTAGCAGCATCATCTCTTGAGAAACCAAATGTCATTTGAGTTAAGTCATTTGTACCAAATGAGAAGAATTCAGCTTCTTTTGCGATTTCATCAGCTGTTAATGCTGCTCTTGGAATTTCTATCATTGTACCAACTTTATATTGAAGTTCAACACCACTATTCTTTATTACAGAATCAGCTGTTTTAACAACTATATCTTTAACATATTTCAATTCCTTAATTTCTCCAACAAGTGGAATCATTATTTCAGGAACTACATCACTTCCATGTCTTCTCTTAACCTCTATTGCAGCTTCAATTACTGCTCTAGTTTGCATTTCTGCTATTTCAGGGTAAGAAACTGATAGTCTACAACCTCTATGACCCATCATTGGGTTGAATTCATGCAATGATGCGATAGTATTCTTTAATTCTTCAAGTTCTAAGCCCATTTCTTCTGCCAAATCAGCTATATCCTCTTCACTAGTTGGTAAGAACTCATGTAGTGGTGGATCCAAGAATCTGATTGTAACAGGATTTCCTTGCATAGCTTCATATATTTCGATAAAATCACCTTTTTGCATTGGAAGAATTTTATCTAGAGCTTTTCTTCTTTGCTCTTCTGTTTTAGCAACTATCATTTCTCTAACAGCTGCAATTCTCTCTTCATGGAAGAACATATGCTCAGTTCTGCATAATCCAATACCTTCAGCACCAAATTCAATTGCTTGCTTTGCATCCCTTGGAGTATCTGCATTTGTTCTAACTTTTAACTTTCTTATGTCGTCAGCCCACTTCATGAATGTTCCAAAGTGTCCTGATATTTCTGGAGTCTGTGTTTTTACAGCTCCGCCATATACATTTCCTGTACTTCCATCTAATGATATGTAATCGCCTTCTCTATATGTCTTTCCTCCAACGGAGAAAATCTTCTCTTCTTCATTTACAGATACTTCACCACAACCAGCAACACAGCAAGTTCCCATACCTCTTGCAACAACTGCTGCGTGAGAAGTCATACCACCTCTAACTGTTAGAATACCTTCAGCAGCAATCATACCTTCGATATCTTCAGGAGAAGTTTCTAATCTAACCAGCACAACTTTTTCACCTTTATCATGTGCAAATTTTGCGTCCTCTGCAGTAAAGTAAACCTTACCACAAGCAGCCCCTGGTGAAGCTGGAAGACCTTTTGCTATAACTTCAGTTTTCTTAAGCTCAGCTGGGTCAAAAGTTGGATGTAATAATGAATCCAATTGTTTTGGATCAACCTTTAATATTGCTTGTTCCTTAGTTAATAATCCTTCCTCAACTAAGTCGACAGCTATCTTTAATGCCGCTTGAGCTGTTCTCTTACCATTTCTAGTTTGTAAGAAGTAAAGTTTTCCTTGTTCAATAGTGAACTCCATATCTTGCATATCTTTATAATGATTTTCTAATTTATGCGCAATATCATAGAATTCTTTATAACACTTTGGCATTTCTTCTTGTAATTTTGAAATAGGTTGAGGTGTTCTTATACCAGCAACAACGTCTTCTCCTTGAGCATTTATTAAATACTCTCCAAAAATAACATTTTCACCAGTAGCTGGGTCTCTTGTGAATGCAACTCCTGTGCCTGAATCTGCACCCATGTTACCAAATACCATTGCTTGAACATTTACAGCTGTTCCCCAATCTCCTGGAATATCATTCAATCTTCTATAAACTATAGCTCTTGGATTTTCCCAAGATTGGAATACTGCTTGAACTGACGCAACCATTTGATCTACTGGATTATTTGGGAAATCCTCACCCTTTTCTTTTTTGTAAATTTCTTTATACTTTACAACTACTTCTTTTAAATCATCTGCAGTGAGGTCAGTATCCAAAGATACTCCCTTTGCTTCTTTTACACTGTCTAAAACATTCTCAAAATATCTTTTTTCTATTCCCATTGCTACGTCAGAAAACATTTGAATAAATCTTCTGTATGAGTCATAAGCAAATCTTGGATTTCCAGTTAATTTTGCTAAACCTTCAACAGCCTCATCATTTAATCCCAAGTTTAAAATTGTGTCCATCATTCCTGGCATTGATACTCTTGCACCAGATCTAACTGATACTAATAATGGATTTTCTGTGCTTCCAAATTTCTTCCCAGTTTTACTTTCAAGATCTGCAATAGCATTTTTCATTTCTTCTATAATGCTGTCTGCAATCTTTCTGCCATCCTCATAGAATTTTGTACAAGCTTCTGTTGTTACAATAAAGCCTTGTGGTACTGGTATTCCGAGGGTGGTCATTTCTGCTAGGTTTGCGCCTTTTCCACCAAGCAGATTTTTCATCGATGCATTACCTTCACTGAAAAGGTAAACATATTTTTTGCTTTCCATATTTACAACATCCCCTTTGATTATTATGTGTGAATATTTATGTCTAACGGGTAACCCCAGTTAGTAACTAAAATTTACTATTGTGTCAACTTCACAAATAATTTTGTAATATTGGTCTTTGATATTTTCCCTACGATTCTATACAACTCCCTGTTGTCTTTAATTACTGTTTCAACTACAGGAAGGCAATCTATCTCGTGTTCAATTATCTTCTGTGCCGCAAAATATGCATCGTCTTCAGGTTTTACAATAACTATGTTTGGCATCCTCGTCATTATAATGCCTACTGGTACTTGATGAGTATCAGTGCCTCCAATTGCTATCTTTAAGAAATCTTTTCTAGAAGCTGCACCTACCAAATACCCGTTACTATGTACAAATAATGTTCCTGAATCATTTAAAAAGAGCTGAATTATTGCATCATATACTTTTGTCCCCTCATCCACTACCACCGGTTTTGACATAACTTCTCTAACCTTTATCTCTTGTACATTTTTCCCTAGCGATGATTTTGGTGTATCTGTAATAAATACGTATCCTACTTTGGGTTTAGCATCTAAAACCCCGATCATCGTTAGTATAGATAAATCTGGACGTAAGGCAGCTCTTGTTACATTTAAGTTATCAGCGATTCTCTCGCTGGTAATAGGTTGATGTCTCTTCACAATCTCAATAATTTCCTTCTGTCTCTTAGATATTTTCATCATAGCCACCATCTTTCCATCAACTATAGTCGTATTATAACATAGTACTCTTATAAATAGTATAGCACTTTTAATCCTTAAATTTTAACTAAGCTACGATTTTAAAACGTTTTCTCTGAATTGCTTTAATTTTCTTAATATTTGAAATTTAGTATATATTTTTATACCTTGTCCACAAATTAAAAGATTAGCATATATCTACGCTAATCTTTTTTCTATAAAAAACTACAAATAATCCTACGATTTATTCATTATCTTGAGTTTTTTCTACATTATTATCTTCTTTTTTTACATCTTCAAAATCTACCGTATATGTAAATACATTCTCTTGATTGAATTTTGATTTTCTTTTTTCCTCATCCTTATCCTTAGAAAACATGTTTTTTATATCATTAAACATATCTTTACCTTGACCTTGGAACTTATCTTTATCCATCATATTTTTAATATTATGTAAAGTATCCTTTATAACTTCATTAGCATCTTTCATTATATCATTTGCATCTTGAAATCTTTCTGAAACATTACCAGCTGTATTTTTTATAAACTTATTAATAACCTCTACTGTTCCGTCTTCTTTAGTTATTTCTACAGTAATTTTTACTGCTACAGCTGTAATAATTCCAACTGGTATAACCCAAGGAATTGCTAAAGCTAATAATCCCGCCGCAACACCAGCATTTACCGGAACATCCAAAAGAACCTGATCATCTTTCTTAATTTTTATTCTTGTTATATTTCCTTTGTTTATTAATTCCTTTATGTAGTTTATAAATTCGTCCTTATTATCAAAAGTTCCTTTTGATTTTTTATTTTCTTCTAAATAAATTATTGCATCTACCACATTTCCGTCATGAAGTTCTAATGCTTCCTTAGCTTCTTGATAAGTGCATTTTGTACGGTCTTTTACTAAATCTACTTTTTCTAAAGTTATTTCTGACATATACATCACTCCTTAAAATAAATTGAGTATTTCTAAACTCTTGGGTTTTCTTGAATAATTCTCGGAAATAAGATAAAGTAAAATTTTTTGTATTTCCTTAAAGGTGTCATTACTTAAATTAATCCTGGCAATATCCTCTAATTTAATTTTCATTATATATTTTAAAAGACTATATGCCTCATAGGACACAGAAATGCCATTTTTCTTTTCACAACTATTGCATATTCCTCCTATAGTTTGAAAATTAAAATAATTTGAGCTTATAATCTTAGATTTGCAAACTGAGCATCTATCTAATGTAATTCCATGGCCGGTATAATATAAAAGCTTACACTGAAAATATACTACGATAGCCTCCATACTACTTGCCCTATTCTTCATGATATAGTAACAAGTAATAAGTTCTCTAAATATATACTGATTTACTTCACCTTCAGACAGGGAAATATCTATGAGTTCAATAAGGTAAGACCCATAAGCTAAGCTGTCAATATCCTCTAAAAAATTTTGAAAAGATTCTATTACATTTCCCTCGTTAATTGTATACATAGATTTTCCCTTAAAAAGAACTAAGTCACAAAAACAAAACTGAAGCGTTAAAGGCAACATAGCGCTTTTAGCTCGGTTAGCTCCCTTTACTAAAATATTCATTTTACCAAAGTCCTCTGTAAATACAGTGACTAACTTATCACTTTCCTTTATATCTTGAGCCTTAAGCACCACTCCACGAGTTTTTATAATAGCCAGAAGTACTCTCTCCTTTCTATTACTTATTCATCTTGTAACCTAACTCTCTTAGTAGATTTGGATTATCTCTCCATTCTTTTCTTACCTTAACCCAAACCTTTAAATCTACCTTTTCACCTAAAAGTTTTTCTATATCTTCTCTTGCGTAGGTGGCAATTTTTTTCATCATTAATCCACCTTTACCAACAATTATACCCTTATGACTATCTTTTTCACAAATCATATTTACATCTATATGATATGTATTCTTTTTATCTTGTTTCATAGATACAATTTCTACAGCTATTCCATGAGGAACCTCTTGTGATAAAAGTCTTAAAGCTTTTTCTCTTATTATTTCTGAAACTATAAATCTCTCTTGAGCATCAGTTATCATATCCTCTGGGTAATACATTGGTCCTTCTGGCAAGTAATCCACCATCAACTCCAAAAGCTTATCGGTGTTTTTACCATTTAATGCAGAAATAGGTATTATCTCATCAAACTCAACTAGTTCCCCAACCACTTGTAAAGTCTCTGCTACAGTTTCAGCCTTAGTTTCATCTATTTTATTTACCACTAAAAACTTTTTACTATTAACTTTTTTCAAGTCTTCAAGTATATGTTTATCTCCTGGTCCAAGTTCTCCGTCAGCGGTAGTCATAAAAACTACTAAATCTACATCTTTAAGAGAATCGCTTACACTTTTCATCATGAATTCACCTAATTTATGTTTAGGCTTATGCATACCTGGAGTATCCACAAATATTATTTGAAAATCCTTCTTTGTCAAAATTGTTTGAATGTTATTTCTAGTTGTTTGCGGTCTTGGAGAAACAATTGATAATTTTTCTCCCATCAAATTATTCATTAATGTACTTTTTCCTACATTAGGCCTTCCTATAATTGCTACGTATCCTGATTTAAACATAAATCCTCCTTAGTTTATAAGGTCATCTTTTACAAATGCACCTGGTAATACTTCTTCCATTGTTTTTATTACATAATTATCTTTACTTGTAGCTAAAATCACCTTAGCATCTTTGATAAAGAATTCTGCCATTACCTGCCTACATATACCACAAGGAGCAGTTAAGTTATTTAAATCCCCAACTACTGCAATAGCCTTAAAACTACTGTATCCCTCGCTGACAGCTTTGAAAATTGCAGTCCTTTCAGCACAATTAGTTGCTCCAAAAGAAGCATTTTCAACATTGCAACCACCAAATATCTTATCATCTTCTGTAAGCAATGCTGCTCCAACCTTAAAATTAGAATATGGCACATAAGCCTTATTTCTATAATCTAAAGCAGTTTCTATTAATTTTTCTATATCCATAGTTGTTCTTCCTTTCTTGCTCTTTTGATTTTTTACTGATATTAAAAAATATTATTAATATATAAGTTCCGATTAAAAATCTACATTGATTTTATAAATAGTAAATGTATAAAGATTATTGGAACTTATATAAATAAGTAAAAGCTTCATATTGGAATCTCTATACTAAAAAAGATGAAAAAGCTTAAAGATTAATATAGTAGAGAATATTCCTAAAGCTCCACCTACAACAGTTTCCCATAAAGAATGTACCTTTGAGTCCACTCTACTTTGAGCTACTATCAGTGCCAATATATAGCTTAAGGTCATTATAGTTGGCTCTATTGTATAAAGAGAAATCATTGTTGCTATGGAAAAAGCAATAGCACTATGTCCACTTGGCATTCCTCCTCTTAAGGGAGTTCCTTCTCCAAACAACCCTTTGATAATTATAGTGATTATACATATAATTATCAGTACCAAAAATATCATGTATGAATCAGTATTTCTGATAACTCCAACCATTTTAAAACTGATATATTTTAGTTTATTCCAAAATATAACATATCCTACTATCACAGAATTTATTGCTGTAACTAAAACAGCCCCTGCCGCAGTATTCTTTGCTACCTTAGCTAAAGGATGATAATAGTTACTCTTCATATCTATAGTTGCCTCAATTGCAGTATTTATTAGTTCTGCCATAATAACCATAGAAATAGTTACAGTTAAAATTAACATTTCGATCTTTGATATATTATAGAAAAAACAGGCAGCTAAAACTATTAGAGTAGCCACCATTTCTATCCTCATATTTCGTTGAGTTCTTACAGCATAAATTATTCCTTCAATAGCGTAATTAAAGCTATCTACAATTTTTTTCTGTAGATTCTTCAAAATTTCACCTACCTAACAATGGAAAATTCTGATAAAATAGTTTCCTCACGTTTTCTCATTATACCTTTTTCCTCTTCCTCCATATGATCATACCCTAAAAGGTGGAGAACAGAATGAATAACTAAATAGCAAGTTTCCCTCAAATAGCTGTGACCATACTCCTCACTTTGCTCTTTTGCCTTTTCTAAAGAAAGCACAATATCTCCTAACACTAAATAACCATCATCTAAATCAACCACATGAAAGGATTGATCCTCATATGTATTCTTATATACCTGTCCTTTAGGATAGTCTAGCATAGGAAAGGATAAAACATCCGTAACTTTATCAATCTTCCTTGTGTCACTATTAATGTTCCTGATTGTCTCGTTATCCACATATATTATACTTATTTCATAAGGTATATTAACTCCTTCTTCTTTAAGAGCATAATCAATAACCTTTCTTATGGTTCCATTAAAGTCATCATCTACTTCGACTTCACTTTGCCTGTTATCAAGATAAATCATTTTATTTCTACTTCTCCTCTTTACTATTTAAGGTTTTATCCACCGGATATTCTATTCTTTGGTGATACATACTATTTAAGCATTTAAAAAATGCTTTTTTTATATTCTCCAAATCAATTAAAGTCAATGGGCTTTCATCTAATTGACCTTCGTAAAGCCTACTTTTAATAATTTTATCAATCATATCTTTTATTTTTTCTGAATCAGCTTCTTTTAAGCTTCTTACTGCAGCTTCAACCCCATCGGCAAGCATAACTATAGCACTTTCCTTTGTTGATGGTTTTATACCTTTATATCTAAAATCATCCTCATTAATAGCGTCTGGATTATCAGAAGCATTTTTCATGGTAATTAAAAAGTACTTAACTAAATCTTTGCCATGATGCTGAGAAATTATATCAATTATGGCTGGTGGTAGATTATATTCCTTTGCTGTTTTAATTCCATCCTCTATATGCGCAGTAATAATAGAAGCACTTATCTCTGGGGATAATCTATCATGAGGATTATCAAAACCTATCTGATTTTCTTTAAAATAATAAGGTTTCTTTAACTTTCCTATGTCATGATAATATGCCCCTACTCTAGCTAAGATAGTATTAGCCCCAACAGCTTCTGCTCCCATTTCCGCTAGGTTTCCGACCATTATACTATGTTGATATGTACCTGGAGCTTCTAATACCAATCTTCTTAAAAGTGCATTATTAGGATTTGAAAGTTCTAATAGTTTTGTATTAGTTACTATATTAAACATATTTTCTAGGAGCGGTAAAAGTCCAATTGTTAAAACAGCAGATAATACACTTCCTGTTGCAACAAGACCTGTATTTTTTACTACGACGATTATATTGTTGTTTATTAAAATCCCAATAAAGAACGCTATTAAAGCTACTATTACCCCTTGCTTTCCTGCAACTTTTAATATATCATTTCTCTGTTGCATTTGCTTTAACATTGTTACAGTCAATATCACCTGTAATAAAGCTATCACAGTAAGTTCTATATTAAAATTCATAATAGAACTTACAAGCACAATGTTAATAATCCCCATAATAAGAGCTGTTTCATAATCTAAAAGAAGCGTCATAAGCATAGGTATTGTCGCAAAAGGTATTACAAAGGGAAAACCACTTAACACCCTAGCCCCTAAAAGCATCCCTGTATTAAGAAGATTAACTAAAATCAATGATTTATTCCTATAAAATATATGAGCTTTATATCTAGTTAAATATGTCCACTGTACTACTAATATTATAGCTATTAACGCAGCGTATGTAAAATATAGGTACCAATTTGATTTTTGAGAGGTGCTCAAAATACCTAAATCTGTTAAAACAGCAATTTGCTCATCAGTTATAGGCTCACCTTCTTTTACTATAAGCTGATCCTTTTTTATCATAACTGATTGAACCTTTTTTAGTGCTTCCTCTTTTTCCTCTTGGGTTTTTTCTTCATCTAAAAAATAGTCCTTTTGTATAAGTTCATTTAGTATTTTTAAAGCAATATCCCTATACTCTTTAGAAAAATTGCTCTCATCAAAAATCATCGCCACGTTATCCCTAGCATTTTCAATATCATCATCAGTTTCAATATTTTGTTTATATGTATCAGTGATACAATCCTTAATAATTTTCTCAAATTGTGCCATATCACTTGCAGGCATAGTTAAAAGCCTGCTAATATCATTTGTATTTAATGTTAAACTCATACCGTCCAATATTTTTTTTACTGCAACTTCATCTACGGCTGTAGAACTATTTAATTGTTTTATCCTTGTAAAAAGAGCTTCAATTGTTGTAATCGCATGTTTTTCTATTTCAATATCTTTATAATAATAGGGTGTTAAAGTCTCAAGAACTTTATTTTTCTTTACTTCTGTAGCATATTCATTTTCAGTATCTCTAGGTGATTTTATATCAAATTTTGCTATATCACCTGAAATAAGAGTATATTTTTTAACATATAGTGAAGAAAAAATCGTTCCATAGGCTAATATAAAGGTTATAAAAAAAATCATAAGCTTAACTATGACACTTTTGCTTTTATCATCAGACTTTTCTTTAGTCACTAAACTCACCTCTTAGTCTTATGGATTCTCTGACGCAATATTCTCTTCTGCAACTATAATAACCCTGACATCACAGCCGTCTGCAACAGGATTCTTCTCAATAATTTTATCAATTATAGTTACATTTTTATCAATCTTTAGTTCTATAAGTTTTGTTAAATCTTCAATGGCAGTATTGGTCATCTCATCCCTGTCATTCTCTATTATTTCCTCTGTATACTCTTTATAGACAACCTTCGTGTAAAATAAACCACTTTCCTCTATTCTATCATATTTTTTAAATTTGTTTACACTCTTTTTTAAATATATCCTTTTTCCTCCAATAGTAGTGTATATATCCTTTTCTTCATTTCCAGTATAAGTTACTTTCGTAGTCTTGTAATTAACTCTTTGCATCTCCTCATAAAAGGTCTTTGCAAACACCATACCTTTTGCCTGAACTTCATAGGTACTTCCTTCTTTCCCTTGATTTCCAGCAATGATTACCTGCCCTTTTTTTACTGTATCTCCAACCTTTACAACGCAAGTACCTGTTGTAGAATATAATCTAGTTATAACACCATCCTTTTTAGCCACAACATCTCCAGAATCTCTTATTTGCTCTATAGCAGGAGGAGTCTTCTTTTCTGTAACTTCTACATTTAAGGTTGAACCATCAATTCTTATCTTGATCCAAGAAATATTTTCATTTTTACTCATAATTTCTTCTTGAAGCTTAAACACATTTAAATTTGCTTTCTTTATACCTTCCTTTATCCCTAAATCTTTTAATATACCTCTTACTTCAAAAGGAGCAAGATGATTTTGTGTTTTAATATTTATTATCCAGACACGACTTGATAAAAGATATATGACTACAATAAATATTATAGGAAAGGTCATTATTATTTTTCTTTCCTTTAATCTTTTCAAAATCTTAAAGGTGCTATCCCCATCAACTATTATGTGTTTCGCATTTACTCGTTTAGCATGTTCTTTAAAATCCTCATAATCAATTGAATTTATAGTTATGTATATTGTATATCGATCAACATATTGTACATTTTTTAAAGGTATATTTTTGTTTAATAGGAGGTTTAAAAGTCTTTGAGGATTTACAACAGTAACCCTGAGCTTTAAGTTTCCGCTCCTGGCTTTCTGAGAAATACGTATATTATTCATCATGCTTACCTCCTATATATAATTCTTCTATAACACCCTTAATAATTATTGTGTTATCTGTTATATATGACATCTCAAGTTTTTTCCCTTTTATTGTGATATTTCCAACTTGAGATTTTATAACTAATGAATTCTCTTTAAAACTTAATATACCCTTATGATTTTCTATTAGAGCTTCTTCATGTCCAATTATTGATATCTTTGGTAAACCTAAAACCACTTCTTTAGGAATGTCCAAGGTTTCAGTTACGTTTCTTGTAATCTTCAATAATTTATTTTTCATAAACTCCTCCTAACATACCGCTTTCATATTAATTTATGAGATGAGTTTATAAAAAATAACAAAAATAAAATATGCCCTAGTTTCCTAAGGCATATCCTTTAACATTTTCATTATTAAGTTCGTAATTAACAAGCTATTTACCCACTTATTTTTATATGATGTTAACTAATGTAAACTTATAACTGCTGAGGAAGGTAACCTAACAATATTTTTAACTTATACTAAACTTTGTAATAATTTACTTGGCCTAGCATAATTACATTGCCGTACCTTCTTGGTTAATTTATATTATTTGAATTTTCTCTTTCTTGCAGCTTCTGATTTTTTCTTTCTTTTTACACTTGGTTTTTCATAATGCTCTCTTTTTCTTACCTCTGAAAGCACACCAGCTCTAGCGCATTTTCTTTTGAATCTTTTTAAAGCGCTTTCTAGTGATTCGTTTTCTCCAACTTTAATTTCTGACATCTATATCCCTCCCTCCGCTAGCTAACTTAATTTGTAAAAATAAGTATAATAGCGGGCTGAATAGCACATAAAATATTATACAATATATTATCTCTTACTGTCAACAATTTCATACAAGTCTTTTAAAATGGTGGCCAACCAAAAGGTTCTCCTCCAAACATGTGAAAATGAATATGATTTACGGTTTGTCCTCCGTCTTTTCCACAGTTGTTTACTATTCTATAACCACTTTCTTTCACACCTAATATCTCAGCTATCTTCCCTGCACTTATAAATATATGCCCGATAAGCTCCTTGTGTGAATCCTCCAGCTCATTTACACTTGAAATATGAACCTTAGGTATGATTAAAACATGAACCTTAGCTTGTGGTTGTATATCCTTAAAAGCATATACATAATCATCTTCATAAACCTTTTGAGATGGTATTTCTCCAGCAACTATCTTACAGAAAATACAATCGTTCATTAATAATTCCTCCAATATCCGTGATTTAACTTTCTATTGTACAAGTGGCATAATCACCCTTGTTTTCAATTAATCTAACAGTAATTATTTTTCCCACAATATCTTCTGTTGAATCAATAATTACTTTTATATAATTTGATGTATAGCCTATATATCTATTATCATCCTTTAGTTTTTCTTCTACTAAAACCTCTAACTTCTCACCAATAAAATCCTGTATAAAGTTTTTTTCGTTTTCCCTATCCAATTCTTGAAGAAGCTTGCTTCTCTCTTCTTTTATTGTACCGTGAACATCATCCTTCATATCTGCTGCCTTAGTACCTTTTCTTGGACTATATTTGAAAATGTGCATTTTTGCAACACGTAATTCTTTTAGATAATTAAAGGTTTCATTAAATTCTTCTGCTGTTTCTCCTGGAAATCCTACTATTACATCAGTTGTTATAGAAACATTAGGAATTCTTTCTCTCAGTTTTACAACAGTATTAAAATATTCTTCTGCTGTATATTTTCTATTCATCCTCTTAAGCGTTGCATCACAACCACTTTGCAATGACAAGTGGAAATGCGGACACATCTTCTCCATTGAAGCCATTTTTTCGATAACCTCATCAGTAAAGAACCTTGGTTCAACAGACCCTATCCTAATTCTCTTTATTCCATTAATTTTGTGGATTTCCTCTATTATATCCATAAGAGTTTTTCTTTCTTCAAGATCCACGCCATATGAAGCTATATGAATACCAGAAAGAATTATCTCCTTAAAACCATTGTCAGCAAGCTTATTCACTTCATCTATTATAGTTTCTGGATTTTTGCTACAAACAGCACCTCTTGCATATGGGATCAAGCAGTAAGAGCAAAATCTGTTGCAACCATCTTGGACTTTTAGGAATGCTCTTGTCTTTCCTTCAAAATCTTCTATTTTTAATTCTTCAAAAACTTTGTTTCTTAAAACATCTTTTACCACAACAAATTTCTCTTTTGTGTCCATTGCTCTGTTAACGTAATAAACGATATCCCCCTTATTACGTGTTCCAAGTACAACATCAACACCTTCAATAGCCGACACTTCGTCTGGTGATGTTTGAGAATAACATCCAACCACTGCTACTACTGCTTCTGGGTTCTTCTTTTTTGCCTTGCTTATGTATTGTCTTGATTTCTTGTCACCCATGTTTGTTACTGTACAGGTATTTATAACATAAACTTCTGCTTTTTCATCGAAATCTACTACATCATAGCCTTCGCTCTTAAACTTTTCTGTCATGGCTTCTGATTCATATATATTAACTCTACAACCTAGTGTTGCAAATGCTACTTTCATTCTAAGTGTCCTCCTAATTTTCTTCTGTACGCTATTATCCATCTTCAAAGTATAACATTATTTGCTCATTTTTTTCAACCTTGGGTTGTCTTTTTCTAAAATAATAAAGCCAGGGGAATCTGGCTTTATTATTTCATCCTTTCTTAACTATTAAAATTCATTGTGGTCTGGTATCATACACCTGTTTATCCAATCATCTAAGTCCTTATATAACTTTGTTCTAGGGTAAGTTCCAGTTTCATCTCTACCCGAAAAAGTTAGGTGTACTACAGCAAACTTAAATTCTGTGTCATTAACCTCAAATAAAAAATCATCACAGTCATATCGTCTTCCGATTACTGTTACTTTCTTATTATATAGTTTATGATTTTTTCCCAATTCTTTATATAATTGCCGTTCAAATGAACTTCCTTCAGTACATAATGAATCCCATGGTTCTAACCAGTCAATGTTTCTGTACAAATTAATCGTCTCCTATAAGTTTTAATACCTAGATTCCATATGAATCAAAGTCAGCTTCCATTCCCCCAAAAATACTATGCCTCATCAATTAATCTAACTAAATCTCCAGCACGCTCTCTAGGAATAATCTCTATATTAAACTCCAATTAATTTTCTTCTTCAAACACTTTTATGCTGTTATTATATATGTCGTTGACTATTATAAGCAATTACTTTATTTTGTGGAAAACACTGAAAAACTTTATTCAAGTAATTATGATGAATACATAAAATCAACCTAACTATTATCAACCCACAACAATCTGATTACCCATTGCTACCTAACACCTTTATCGATTACATCTATATTTTAGATTTCGTTTTTTTTAAAATTATGCATAAATTAAAGAATTTTAGACTCTTTATTTGCATACAAAACAAGACATTTGCTATATAATTAAATGGGTTCATATATGTCTTCTGAAGAAGGATATGTGGAAAAACAGCAAAAGACTTAAATTAAGTCTTCAAGAGGATTGATTAGAAGAGCATAAAGATTAATAAACTCTATGCTTAGGATGAGGAATACAAGGAGGACATTTTATGAAAATCTCAAAAGAAGATGCGTTGACATGGTTTGAATTTTTTTCAATATTGCCAGAGGATGAGGAGCCAATGACAAAGCAACAAGAAATCATTTACTCTACCTTTGCACAAATTGAGGCAGCCATTGACCATAGAAATGATATGTTAATGTCAGAAATTAAAAGTTTAAAAACTTTAGAGAATAGAACTCTTTTTGTGGGAAATGACAGCAAGTTTCCTAAAGGATGCCGTTCTTGTCTATTAGGAACTGGTTTGAGTGCAATTAGAAAAACCAACAAATGTAATTTAGAATGTAAGTTCTGTTACAACTATGGAGAACTAGATGATATTGCTCCTATTGGCGAAGGTATGTGGGAAATCGGAGGTACAAAATTTTACGAGAAGGATATTGAATTACTTCTTTCCATCCACCAGAAACCAACTGGCATTTCCTACGTTTATTTAGAGCCATTCATGGAGATTGAAAAATACTATTCAGTTATAAAGAAATTTAGTGATGCAGGAATTCATCAGCATCTATATACAAATGGTACTTTAGCTACAGAAGAAACACTGAAGGCATTAGCTGAAGCTGGTCTTAACGAGATACGTTTCAACTTAGGTGCTTCTAAATGTGCAGACAAGGTTATCGAAAACATTAGAATAGCTAAGAAATATATTAAAAATGTTGGTATTGAAACTCCAATGACCCCTGAGTTTTTTGATGCTTTCTTTAAGAAAAAAGAAACAATTCTAGATACAAAACTAGATTTTATCAATTGTGCTGAATTACACTTAAATGAAAATAACATAAACAATTATTTTGGAGAAAATATGTATATCTCCAGACACGGCTATATATCTCCAACTTGGAGTAGAGAATTAACTCTAAAATTCATGAAGATAGCTGATGAAGAAAATTGGGATTTAGCAGTTCATGATTGCTCAAACAATACAAAGTTTGCTAGAAACTTAAATTTGAGTAGCAAAGAAGGTAAGTGGTTCGGAGCTAGTAATTATGCTTGTGAGTTCTCAAAGATTCCATACGAAGTATTTTTACCAATATTACGTGATGACAATTTCAAATTTTTAAGTGAAGAAGAATTGCCTGAAGGCTATAGACCAGGAGAGATGCTTTTTTAATAGGTCTTGTCCTTTAGTTTTTCCTTAAAAAACTAGAAACAATTTTTATGAATGTTTAAGCACCAGATATTATTATTAAAATAGAAGTTCTAATTTTAATAATACTCAGAGTGTGTGTTCATTTAATTTCAAGAAAAGATGCTACCAAGAACCTACTAGGTTCAAGTAACATCTTTTTTCTATTCTACCCATAAGGAAGGAACAAATGATGTATCAGAAGAAACCTTTTAACTTACCGAATGCCCATCCTATTTTTCCACCCTCTAGCAAATATATTTTTACCTTGCGTTGTAAATAAGTTGATTCAGGAAGTTTATCGTAAGGTATGTCATTTCTAAGATATATCCAATCCAAAAACGCATTGCTCTGCTCATCAACACTAATAACCTCAAAACTATTCTGAAAATACAGGATATTAGAATCACTTGGCAAAAGTTCCTTTAATGCAGGTGCTAGTAGCCATGAATCGCAATACAACTCTGCATTTATATATTCAGGAAAGTAATTATTAAGAAACTTTTTTAATCCACAATAAGAAGCACATAAATTGTCTTTTTTAATAATTGCATCAGAAGGGATATGTATATGTATTTGTGGTACATTTCCTTCATATTTCATTTCATATTCTAACTCACCAATCCGGAATTCATGTAATGATAATTGTCTTGGAAACCACCAAGCCCATATAAAGGCATAAAACCCATAGGTTTGCATATGTCGTTCAAAAAAACGAGGAATAAATTTTACTGTATCTACAAAAATATCTATTGATATACCCTTTTGTTCGTAAAGTTCATATGTATATAGCGTACAATTTAAGATACAAGTAAGGATTTTCATCCCATTCTTATCCTCACCAAAATACTCTTGCAATTGTTTTATTCCTTCGTCCCAGGTGGTGCTGGAATATAACTTTTCCCACATAAATTTCAAATCATTATGATTGTATATAGTGTTGATCTCCAATACATTTTTAACAATCTCTTGATCCAGTTGGATGATTTCGCATAATTCAAGTAATGTCATATGAACCTCCTAAAATTCTAAATTAAATTATGTATTCTTTAACAAAGCTAAAAACAAGTGGCTTTTTCCTCCTGGAATTTTATACATTCCTAAAGCATCCAAATAACTTAAAGCCATAGCAACAGCCTCATATGCCATGATCTCGTCACATTGAAAGCCAAGTTCTTCAAATACATCATATCCAGTTAATTCTTTTAAACCTTTTAATACACTTGCCTCTTCTCTTATTTCATCAGTAAAACTTTCATTAGCCCAGCCCCACATCCAGTTATTCTTTTGATGTGCCCATGTTCCTATGCATAAAACTTTAAATTCTAACATCACTTTATCATTATTTTTGAATTGTAGAGTTCTAGTCATTTGATCAAACCAATAACTTTCATATGACCCTATGTTGTAAATATCAAATAATTTTTTCTGCTTGTCTTCAAGTTCCTCGTAACATTTATTAATGAACTGATCAAATTGTTCATCTGTCATCAATAGCACCTTCTATTCCTTTATTTAATACAACTATTCTATATAATATAGAGTTTGTGAACTTCTACAAGTTGGAAACCGTTACCATTTACTCATAAATTTTGCCCATATAAAGTATCTGCGCACATCTCTTCCACGGATTTTGCGGCTTCTCATAATATCGTAGTCCCTCTTTTGAGGCTACACCCCATTCATGCGCACGCTCGAAAAAGTCTTCAATTGTATCATTTTCCCAATCTTCAGAAGATTTCTTCTGTAAACTTTTAATTCTATCTTCGCTCAATTCATTTATAAAGTCTAGAAAATCATCCTCATCTTCCACTTTATTAACTAATTCAAATAAGTCTTCATTTTTCATAAATTCTAATAACTCCTTACTTTAAGATTCAGACACTTAAAAATAAAGCTTTCATAATTTAGTTTTACTAATCAAAATTTTTATGGAGTTCTCCTAAATCCAACTTACCATAATTCTCGCAAACCCTAATAAGCTCATCTCTAACTTCCATTAAAGCAAACCCTAATAGATTTGTACCCTTCCACAGCATAGGATTTTCTATCTTCTCATCATCAGCAGACAGTCCAATTCCCCAAATCTTATCATAAGGACTTGCTTCTACTAGCACCTTACCTTTTGTACCTATAAGAAACTGCCTTAAATCTTCATTTTGAAGGAACTTTGCATAATTACCGTTAAGAATGATGGAATATCTTTTTTCATTCCATAGGTTTTCATCAAAATTTTTTACTTGTCTTCCTAAATCCTTTATTTCCTTTGGCTCCTTACTCTTTATGATTTTTTCTAAGGTTTCATCATCTCCGAAAAGTCTTGCTTTTTCTGCCATCATGTACTGTTCCATACAGCAATAGGTATCTGTATCAACAGTAAAATCAGATTGCCACCACTGACTTAAGCATGTCTTTACAATACTTCCATCCTTAGATGGCTGGTGTCCCCAAAAGAATAGATATTTTATATTTTTTCCTTTTTGAAAGTCTTCTTTTAGGTTATCAAGAGAGTCTTTCAGTTTTCCTTCCTTATCGCAAAGGAGTACATTTCCATCGTAGGTATCTATATACCTCTCTTCTTCATACCAACCACTCCATCTTCTAGGCTCCGGAAACATCTGTTGATACTGTTGCTGTTCATCAACATTCAGTCTAGAATACCAACCAACAAACTCTATAGCATAAGCCTCTCCACATCCCATTCTCCAACCGATACTATATCTGCTTATATGAGGGTACATTATCCATAGTGGCGCCATTGGGTTATTAATATTATAAATATCTTTCATAGATTTTTCTCCTTCAGTTAACGCGTCTTTGTCACGCAATATTCTACAAACATTCACCAGTTTAACTATACTTATAATTCCTTTCTAACATAATAGCCTTTAACCTGTCTTATTTACCTACCAACCATTCTTTCGCCTTCTCAAAGTCATTTATGTAGTTTACTGAAAACTCATACTCTCCCACTCTATTCCCAAAAACTTTTTTCATCAACTTTTGTGAATAGCTATCCATTCCAACAAATACCACCTTGTGGATATATCGTGTATTCTTTATGTATATATCCGTAATTAAATCAACTATCTTCTTAGTGACAACAGTTTCGTCAAGATTGACAGCAATTAAAGATGGTGCAGAGGGTCTTGTGATATTTCGCGTATCATAAATAAATTTTTGTATCACTTCATCGGTGAACGAATACATACCATCTAAATGTTCAAACCAAATTTCTCCTCCACCAAAATACATAGCAAAAGATTTTTTATGGGTTCCTGGTAAATCTTTTGCTAGAATATCTTTTTGCCATTTACCTTTAATTAAATTAGAAAAAATAGATGTTATCATTACACTCTCCCTTACAAACACAAAAATTTTTATACTAAATGTTCAATTCTACATATTTTCTTATAATTCAAATAAGCTCTTAATATCAACATTTTGCAAATAGTTCAGTTGATATTCACTTCATATCTATATACCCTTTTATTGAATATTTTCTTTTCTATGATAGTACAAAAAATTAAATCCATTATCTTCTGATGTACCTATTAAATCCTCATGAATATGAAAATCAAAATTATATTGTTCATCATCCTTGTCTACCATCATATACTCAGTATCAAAAGCTAATTTTACAAATACATTACGATTCGTAGATATAATAAAAACACTCTTGAACCGTCTAGCATTCAACCTTCTGTCAGTAAGCCAACTTTCAGGATATCTCGTGCTACTATCTTTAATTCTAATTTCTCTAAAATGTTCTGAAATGTTATTCTTTATATTAATTGCCTTAAATATATCCTTGACTTTAAGTTGGGTAGAATGATAATTAACAAGCACTATATCCATATCAAAGATGCCATCACTCCAGATATCTTTATATTCATTAAAAATAAGAGGATATGTAGGAATATATATTATCTCTTGTGCTCTTAGATTTGAAGCTACCAAAAATAATTCTTTCAGATACCTATACCCAGATGAATCACCTAATATAGCTCTATCCCATATTATCGGATCTATAGCTGTAAGATGTCTTGGCACCTCTAAAGGAATATAAATATATACCTCTCTGTTCTTACTTAGCATAACTTTTTTAGTATTAAATTTCATATACAGCACCCTCTATCATCTTAATTTATCACTTAATAATTTATTATCTATTAGTAAAAGATAAGTGTTCTTAAGTTTCTCTCCAACATGTCAATATTCTTCATTCTCTATAACCATTATATCGTTGTTTAGTCAATTAGAAATACTAATTTTCTCCTGAATTCTCATATCCTTTATACATTCATCTATTAGAGTCATAAAAAAACTATTAACTAAAGAATTCGTCCCCATGCCTTACTATATATTTTTATAAGCAAAAGAAACAGCCTCCTCAGATATTTCACTGAGAAGGCTATTATATATTAAACTTATTTGGGAGCGTTAAAAAATTAAAATTAGAGATTTTCTATGAGAAATTTTATTTATTAAGCTTGAACGGGGAATACTGTTATTTGTCCTAATAAATACTTCTTAAGATATGCAAGATCTATTGCATTTACAGCTCCATCGCCATTAACATCCATAACTTTAGTATCACTTGTGGTATTTGGAGCCATTAGATATTTTTTCATTAAGGCTAAATCAAGTGCATTTACATTCTTATCCTTATTTATATCTCCATAATTGATTTGGTTTACACGTGTTACTGTTTGTGGTATAGCTTTATATTGTGCTGCTAGCTCAGAATCATTCATTTGACATGTAGTTCTATTATATACAACATTTTGTGGGCCAGGGCCATCCCATAACATAGGACATAATCCATTTTTGTATGCTTCTTTTGCAACAGAAGTTAGGAATAATCTTACCATCTCAGGTGTTTTATTTTTTTGAGCTACACCATATTCTCCTACTATTACAGGAATACCTTTGTCTGAAAAAGTTGTTTTCATCTTATTCATATAGTTTGCAAGGTCTGCTAAATCACTAGCGGTACCCCAAGTAGTTTGTGCTTTAGCCCAATCAGCATCTGCATCTAAGACTGCAAAAGGAGATGGGTTATAGTAGTGAACGGAAACAGCGCATCTATTTGCTGGGTCCGTTGGCATTTTATAATAAGGATCACAAGTTAAATCAATATCTGTTGCATAACCTGCAATTAATAAATGACGTTTTGCATTATTGCCACCTGATGCTCTAACTATATCCACAAATTTTTGATTTATGTTATTTAGGATTCCGAAGGCTTTATCTTTTCCAGTAGTTCCTCCCCATCTATTCCAGATATCATTGAAACACCCTTCTTCATTTAAAGATTCAAAAATAAGATGGTCTCCGTATTTTGCAAAACGTGAAGTAATTTGTGTCCAAACTGAAGTGTATTTTTTTATGTTGGTGTCATAATCTGTAGAAAATCCTGAAAACCATCCGCCATCATAGTGAATGTTAATAATTACATACATGTTATTATCAAGTGCATAGTTTGCAACTTCTTCAACACGATCAAGTAATCCTGCATTGATTGTGTAATCAGAAGCCATAAGATTTGACCATGCCACTGGAAGACGCATTGAACTAAAACCTGCTTTACGTACTCCGTCTATCATAGCCTTTGTAGTAATAGGAGCTCCCCAGGCAGTTTCGTAATCTGAAACTTTAGTACCATTAATCCAAGTACCAAAAGCATCAAATGTATTACCTAAGTTCCAACCAAGTCCCATATTTTGAACCACTTGGCCAGTAGTAATATTACGCACATTGTATTTATCAATAGTTGTAGTTTCTGCTTTTGTGATTGCTGTGCTATATGACATAGCTAAACCTGCTGTCATGATACTTGCAGCAAAACGAGCTGCATTTTTCTTAATCTTTTTCATATGAATCCCCCCACTTTTCCATCTAAAACCAAAGTAATTTATTAGATAAACTTTTTGTGTTTTCATGTTTAGTCTAGATATTTATTTTTCCAAAGATAAGCTTGAACTTTAACGTCTCTAGCTAGAATCCTTAAAATCTTTAGATTTACCTTTATATTAAATGTACCATTTATGTAAACCCTTTTCATGGACCTTTTTGCTATTTTTTTCTTGTTTATTGCTCTTATTCCATCCAAAGCATAAAAATTTGTATAAATATGGTGCTTTTCGCTTTAAACTCATGGATATTCCAAATGATATAATTAATAATTCTGGTATTTCGTTAGCTTGTCCTATCGTTTTGTTTAAGCTTCTACTGAAAATTTGTCTACAAGCAATGTAGAAGTGTGTCAGTAGTAAAGTTATACTATATCTTCAAAAATATATTGTGCTTTATCTAAAATAGTGGAGATTAATAAGGCTACTATGTCATATCTTTTTTAATTTAATGAAACAAACATCATTTTCACGCATATCAACGTGGTATGCAAATTTGCCGTTACTATCAATGTTAACTTCCTGAACTAAAAACGGCTTTCCAGAGTTTTTATTACACAATTCTTCCACCTGTTGGCAGCTTAAATTATCTGGTGATCCCATTTTGATATATTCAGTATAAACATCATTAATTTCGTAACCTATACGGTATAATTCCAGTTGATACCACCCTTTTGGAATCCCTTTGATTTCCAATGCTACTGGACTTATATCAGCAGGGGGCATATCCTTGTTAAAATACTTGCGATTATCAACATCACCTTGTTTATCTATAGTCAAATCCCAGAACAAGGCTTGTACTTCATTTTCATTTTTGCAAACCCAGCTTGCCACATCTTCATTATTCAGTTCATATTCACCAAGCTCATGGATAAATTTATACGCAAAATATGCTGCTTTCTTTAAGGATTGAGTATTTATAAGTCCAAAGCCACCATGAAAAGGTGTCGGTGGTGGTCCACCTTCTTCAAAAATATCCGTAAAAGACCAGTAGGACATTGAATCCACCACCCCTTGAAAGTTTTTTATGGAATGCAAAATATATGGAGCTTCTATATAAGAATCGTGAATAGGGTCTCGTGGGTTACAACTGGAACTCCATTCCGTATAATGTATCTCAAGGTTTGGCATAGAAGATTTCATTACCCTTTCCTTAACACCCTTTGCACCATTTACTACTGTATCCTTATTATCTAAATAAATAGTACATTCACCATATTCATCATAAAAACCGTTTATACCATAATGATGGGTAGTTATAAAATCAAGGGGTGTGCCAGTGCTACTGCAATGCTCTATAATCTCATCAATCCAACAATTCCCCGCAGAAGCAGGACCTCCTACTCGATATCCACTATAAACATCCTTAACAGCTTTAGCAGTATAATCATATAGCTTAAAGTATTCCTGCATATCTCCACTAAAAAACCCCCCATGATTAGGTTCATTCCATACTTCAAAATACCAGGTGATTATTTCACCTCTTCCGTATCGTTCTTCAAGATGCTTTACAAAGCTATTAACCAAGTGATACCAATGATTATAATCCTTTGGAGGTGTAACATTAGCTTTCCACCAAAAGCATGTTTTATCTCCACTGGCTAAAGCCAAAGGCATAAAGCTTAGTTCAACAAAAGGCTTCATTCCTTTTTCTAAAATGTTATCGTATACTTTATCGATATACTGCCAGTTATATATAAGCTTTCCCTCAGAATTTATGCTACAAACACCTAATTCATCATGGAAAATGCCATGTACTTTGAGGTATTTAAAGCCACACTCTTTACTTATAATATCAAGTTGATTATCATAATCCTTTCTAAGGACTTCCCCTGCACGTCCCCCACCTACACATAATGATGCATATTTATTATGTTTTCCCTTTACATCATTAAAATCAACATATATGTTTCTAATTTCTTTCTCGCTGCTGATATATTTGTTGGAACGTTCCGGGTCCTGAGGTACAAATTCATTCTTACCCAAGATTTGTTGAAATTTATTTGTATAATAAATATACCCTTGATAGACTTCTGATTCATGGACTTTCTTGTTACTTCTTTCTTGTCTATTATTCTTGTATTCTAGCGGTGAGCATTTATACACCTCTCTAAAAACTTTATAGAAGTATTTTATATTTTTAAAGCCACAGGATAATATGATGTTAGTTATAGAATCTTCGTTCTTTATAAGCAATTCCGTAGCTTTATTCATTCTCAGATTTGTTATGTACTGGCCTAGTGACAATCCTGTATGCTTCTTAAAAAAATGTGCTATATAATATTTATTTAAATGGAGAATTTCAGCTAAAGTATTAATATTAATTTCATTCATATAGTTCTGCTCGATATATTCGATTATTTTCTTCATTCTATTAAATGTTATATTATTTTTCTCTAATTCATCCTCAGTACTTATTGTGTATGGCACATTACTTATTATGCTTCCAAAAACCTTGTAGATTGCTGATATTACATGAAACTCATAGCCTTGATTTCTCACTGACAAATAGTTTATCATTTCATTTATTAACTGTTTAAGATTCGAAGCCACATTTAAATTTATATCTTTAGAAATATTTAATAAATTATTTTCGAAACTTATCCGAGACAAATGTGGAAAATGAGTTTCCATAAATTTGTAATTAATTTGAATTATTTGAAGTAAGGATTCGTTCTCAAGACTTTGAATTTGATGTATTTCCTTATGTTTTATAATTGCCATTTCACCTTTTTCCAGAAAGCATACACTTTCAGAAATTGATACTTTGATTTTCCCCTCCAGTACTTTGACTATCTCTATTTCATCGTGCCAGTGTGGTGGATAATTATTTAATTTCGCCACAAATATTTTTATAGGAAGCTTCTCATCATAATTTATTATTTCATATTTCATTGGTTTTCCCCCATTGTTAACTAATCCCTTCATCTTATTTATCTTTAACTACATTTTAACATAGTCTATCTGGTGTTGCTGTTAAAGGAAATAAGAACATTAAATCATCCAAAACTAAAAATGAGACTATTGCAATAGAGATTCTTTTATCTCAATGCAATAGCCTCATAAGTTATTCAAATATTAATTTAAGATTTATATTTTCCAGTGATTACAAGCTAATTTCTACGCTTGTGCTTCCAGCAGCTGCTTCAACAGACTTATCTGTACCTGCAACAACAACTTTGAAGTTCTTATCAACTGCACCATAAGTTACTTTAATTACATCGCCCTGTCTTGTAGCTGTAATATCAGTAAGCTTATTTGCTTCACTATCATAGATTGCAGCTGTAGCAGTTTTACCATCTTCTAAGCTGTAGATAGTTACTTCAGCATTTTGAAGGTAATCATATACAACGTTGTTATTTGCAAATTCACCATAAGTTACAATTGAATTTGGTCTTGCAAGGATTGGCATTTGATAATAATCGCATTTTCTTTGATAGTATCTGCCACCTTCATAAGTTTCCTTTGTAACAACATCAAACCAAGTTCCTTGTGGAACATAGAATTCTGCTATTCCTTCTTCGTTCATTACTGGAGCTATTAGAAGATTGTCTCCTAACATATATTGTTGATCAAGGTATTTACATGCTGCATCATTTGAGAATGCTATAACCATTGAACGCATCATAGGAACTCCAACTTCATGAGTCTTGATTGCTTGTGCCCAAAGGTATGGCATCATTTTACCTTTTAATTTTGTATAGAAACGAAGAACATCACAAGCTTCTTCATCAAAAGTCCATGGCACTCTATAAGATGTTGAACCATGTAGACGGCTATGAGTTGACATTAAGCCAAATGCGCACCATCTCTTATATACGTCCGCAGGTGCAGTTGCTTCAAAACCACCGATGTCATGGCTAAAGAAACCAAAACCTGAAGAGCAAAGTGAAAGTCCACCACGAACAGTTTCAGCCATTGCAGAATATTCTGCATAGCAGTCTCCACCCCAATGTACAGGGAATTTTTGTCCGCCAACTGTTGCACTTCTTGCAAATAGACAAGCTTTATCTTTACCAAAGTATTCTTCTAAAGCTTCAAATACACATTTATTATAAAGATAAGTATAGTAATTGTGCATCTTTATTGGGTCCATGCCGTTATGGTATACGCATTTTGTTGGAATTCTTTCGCCGAAATCAGTCTTAATATTGTTAACACCCATTTCAAATAATTCCTTCAATAAGCCTTTGTACCATTCACAAGCTTCTGGATTTGTAAAGTCAACAATAGCCATACCTGGTTGCCAGAAATCAGTTTGGAATACACTTCCATCATAATTCTTGATGAAGTATCCTTTTTCCTTACCTATTTTAAACAACTTTGAACGTTGGCCTATGTAAGAATTTATCCATACACAGATTTCTAAGCCCTTGTCATGAAGTCTCTTAAGCATAGCAGGAGGATCTGGGAATTGTTTTTTATCCCATTCAAAATTACACCATTCGTATTCTTTCATCCAGAAACAATCGAAGTGGAACACTTGTAGTGGAATATCTCTCTCAGCCATTCCATCAATGAAGGAATTTACTGTTTCTTCATCATAATTAGTTGTAAAAGAAGTTGATAACCATAGACCAAAAGAATATGCTGGTGGTAATGCTGGCTTACCAGTTAATGTAGTATAATTCTTTATAACCTCTTCTAAGTTTTCTCCACCGATTACAAAATACTCTAATTCTTCGCCTGGCACTGCAAAAGTTACCTTTGATACTGTATCTGACATAACTTCAAAAGATACTTTATCTGAACTGTTTACAAATACACCGTAGCTCTTTGATGAAATGTAGAATGGAATATTTTTATAACTTTGATCTGAACAAGTACCACCATCACTATTCCATATCTCAACATTTTGACCATTTTTAACAAATGGAGTGAATTTTTCACCAAATCCGTAGATACATTCTCCAATATCTGTCTTTAATTGCTCTCTTAAATATGAAGTATGAGGATCTTGTGGATAGTTGAAGAACTGATCATCTTCTTGTACTGCCATTCTTGCATTTGCAGCAAATTGGCTTTCTTTTATATAAGTAGTAGCACGCCATGATCCTCCTGTAAGATGTCTGTTCTTGTAATAATATTGAACGTTCCATTGATTTCCCTTTTGAATTACAACCTTAGTGTCACCAGAAATTAATTCAACATAATCATCAGTTTCATTAATAGTTGGTGTGTATCCAGTATCTTCATTCAATTCAAATTCAGGAGAATTATCAAGTCCACCGCTAAAGTGTGTAGTGTTTACTTTAATAATATTTTCAGAAGTTGATGAATAAGTAATTTCAAGGTTTGGTCCACCTAATGTCATTCCACGATGTTGTACAACATAAGGAGTTGCTAAAACCTTTATTGAGTTCTCTGTTATTTCAATTTCATAAGGTTGTGAAGCATAATTTGCTTCATAGCCTTTCCTACTTAGCCAAAATCCGTCTGCTACTTTCATTTTTATCCCCTTTCTATTACTTCCTCATGAAGTAATAATACATATTTTTTTATAGTATAAAACCATTATAGGAATTATTTTTAACACATTTATTTTCTTACATCTGTTATTATATTGATATTTTCATGTATAATCTTTAACAATAGCAAGGTTTTTTAACACTATCTTGAGGTCTTTTATAAAAAGACATATTTTTCAGGGGATTTTTGCACCAAAATCTACTATAAATTTGGTTTGCCTATGAAAAATAGATTACTTGTTCTTATATAGACCCATCTAAAAATTTTCTTGAACAACATAAAAATCTGTGCACTCCTTCTATAGGAGTACACAGACTATTTTATGTATCTAATTTTATAGTTGAATATTTAAGTTCCATATTGCTGCAAAAACAGCTTTGCGATACCAAGTATCTCCGCCATCTGCAATATCTATTGGGTTAGCATGATTATAAAGATAATCTACAACTGAACCACTTATTCCTGCATCCTTAAGAGAATCTGCACCGTAATAACACATAGCATGTGCAAATATTTCTTGAGCAACTTCTGTTTGTGTCATTCCAGTTACTCTTCCACTCGAAACAAGTCCACGTGCTAAACTACTACATGTACTCTTAGATAAATAAGATTCATCTACAGCTATTGATGCACTTCCTCCATCAACATATTCCATTTCTTCTTCGTCAACGCCAACAAAATTATTTGGTAATTGCAATTTATAATTTTTCTTTGATGCAAATATACTCATTTTTCAATCCTCCATTCTTTAATAATGATTTTATTTCAATTTATATTAAAAGTATTCATAGTTCTAGCAGATGTCTGCAGCCATCTACTATTAAAATATCTACTTCTAATAGCTACTCACCCTTTATTCCAATTTGCTCCATAAAGTATTTCATATAAGTAATTTTCTCATATTTCACTCTAACTTCTGTTACCATTCCAAGTTTTAATTTTACCTTATCACCATTTTTGTCCTCTATATAATTATTATCAGGCCTAATTTTAACCTTAAAATATATCTTTCCTTTTTGATTATCTATTGTTGCATCTTCATCTATGGACTCTATATTTCCATTTAAAGTTCTATATTCAGCTTGATTTAAACCATCAATAGCTAAAGAAACTTCATCATTTTCTTGTACTCTAGGTCTATCACTACCTGATATCAACGCCTCTACCGTTAATTCTCCATCAACCTTAGCTATACTTCCTATTTGGCTACCACTTTGTAGAACCATTCCTTTTTTAATCTCACTATTTAAATGTATTTTCCCATCACTAACTGCATAAATAATATATTCATTCATAGAATTTGCTATAGCTTTTTTTTGTGTCTCCAGCTTATCCTTTTCCATTTCAAGTTGATTTCTTTCATTAGTAAAAGATAGTATAGTATCATAATATATCTGATTTTTTTTTATCTGAGCTTTATCATAGAACTGTTTTATTTCTGCTTCTTTATATCCTTGTTTTCTCAAGGCTTCCTCATCCACTTTATACTCTTCAAGTTTTGCATTACTACCTAACAATCTATTATAAAACTCTAGTTCATCAATATTATTCTTATCGAAGGTATTAGTTCCTTTATTCGCCTCATTTTCAGCTCTTTTCAAGAGGTCAATCCTTTTATTTAAAAACTCTACCTGATTTTCTACCTGTTCTATCTGATATTTGGGCTCTGGTGAGTTAAATACAATAAGTATATCTCCAGCCTTTACTTCTTTCCCCTCTTGGATATAAACTTCTTTTACTTCTCCCGATACTTTTGCGGTTATGTTACTTTTATTTTCAGTAGTCACTATACCATTTCCCGTAACTATATAAGTCTTTATTGATTTTGTACTCCATATAAAAAAACTAACAACCAACATCAACATAACCAAAATTATATAATACATAAATCTTGGTGGCTTCTTATCATATTGAATCTTACTATCTGTTATTTCATTCAATTTATAGACATTCAACACTTAGTCCTCCATTATCTATTTCCATGAAAATATCAGCTACCATTTTATTATCCTTGTTTTCCACAAATACAGTATAATTAGATCCCTTTAATTTAATATCATTTTCAAAGGCATATAACTCTAATTTTGAATATGCATAGTGAAGATTTTCTCCCTTTTCGGAAAATCTTGCAAATAAACAATTTGTTACTCTAACCTGATTTACAAATTCATACGGATAGATTACATCATATATTGGATTTTTTAACTGGACTATAAGCTTTAGTGTTATTCTAGCTTGTCTATTATCATCTAATACTGCACTTGAATAATTTATCATTGGCCCTATGACATTATTTCCTTTTGATTTAATATAACTTTCCATCATATAACTCAATCTACTTATATCATTGAACTCATTTGGATTAACCTCTCTAATTAATACATTGTTCAATTTTAATATTTTATTCTCTCTAACTATTATTTTTTCAATTATACTCATATTCTTCTACCTCGATTAATTCATCTACTGCTATATAGTTTTTCTGCAGTTCATTAACCTCACATTTTTCACGCTCGTCCTCTATATTCTTAGGATTTATTTCGCCTACCTGACTTTTATATAGTCTATAGTAGTACCCTTTTTTATTTAATAATGTTTCATGATCTCCAACTTCTACTACTGTACCTTTATCCATAACGTAGATCAAATCACAATTTCTAATAGTTGATAACCTATGTGCAATAATTAACATAGTTAAATCTTTTCCTTTAGCAAATAGTGTATTATAAATGTTGGTTTCACTAATAAAGTCAAGGTTACTAGTAGCCTCATCTAGTATAAGAAATTTTGATTTTTTTATTAATGCTCTTGCAAGTGCAACCCTCTGCCTTTCTCCTCCAGATAAACCACCTCCGGCTTCATCTAGGTATGTATCATATTTTGCTGGTAGCTTTTCAATAAAATCATTGCAACTGGCATTTTTACAAGCATGTTTAATATCATCATAGGTAGCATCATCTTTGCCTAACGTAATATTTTCTCTAATTGTTCCAGAAAAAAGTTCTATATTTTGAGGTACATATGCTATTGCTTTTCTTAATGAATAGATATCTAATTCTTCAATACCATAACCTGCTATATTTATTTTCCCTTCTTCAGGTGTATAGTACTTAAGTAACAACTTCGATATTGTACTTTTACCACTTCCTGATTCACCAACCAATGCTACCTTTTTTCTCGCCGGTATTGTAATATTCACATCCTTAAGAACAGGAGGTCTACTTCCGTACCTAAATGTAACATTTTTAATATCTATATTTCCATCAATATCTGCTATTTTTATCTTATTCTCTTCCTTCTGCTCTATATCCACCTCATAAATTTCAGAAATTCTTTTTAATGATATACTTGCTTCCTGTATGGTTAATTGTAACCCAATTAATCTTCCTATCGGATTCATAAAATAACCTGATAATGATGTAAATGCCATTAAACTACCTAAAGTAATTTTCCCATCTATAACCATCATTGCTCCAATATACATTAGTATAAGGTTACCTACAGTTGATACTGCACCAGAAATTGATCCTTGAACATTGGCTAATACCCCTTCTTTAAATACAATTCTAAGATTCTTTATGTACTCTACTTCTAGCTTTTCTATACTTTTTTCTTCTGCTGATAACACCTTTATTGTCTCTAATCCCTTTAAACTTTCTATAATATAACTATTAAGCCTAGACTCTGCTTCCATATGCTTTAAATTGATTTTCTTATATGGTTCTTTAAAGACATAAACCAATATTGCATTTACCAAGGTAAGTATTGTAATTACCAAAAACAACTTACTATTCATCGTATATAGAATTACTGCTGAAAAAGATGCTAAGGTAATATCTATAATTAACGATAGTGATACTGATGTAAGAACATTTTTTATCGTATTTGCATCGCTAAATCTAGTTAATATGTCCCCTACTTTTCTTGTAGTAAAAAACACCATTGGCAATTTGTATACATGTTTAAAATATCCAAGTAGCAACGGTATATCTATCTTTTGAGATAGATATAGTAACATATGCTGTCTTATAGCTGATAAAATTATTTGAGCAACTCCCAATACTAAAAAACCTATTACAAAGAGCTTAAGCTGATCTTTTAATCCATAGGGTAATATCTCATCCATCAAAATCTTATTAAAAAAAGATGATGCTACACCTAACAAAGTAAGTATTACTGAGCAAATGATACTATAAATGAATAATGATTTCTGCGGTAGTAATATTTTTATAAACTTTGAAAGCATTCCTTCACTCTTGTTTTTAAATGATGTAAATTCATTATTTGGTACCATAAGTAAAAGTATTCCATCAAATTCTTTAAAAAAATCATCTACGCTAAGTCTTTCAATTTCCGTTGCAGGATTTAAAACTATTATCTTTCCTTTTTGTATTCTATGTAAAACTACAAAATGTGACAAACCTTCTTTAGTTATGGTATGCGCTATGCAAGGCAAAGTAAATTTACTTTGAAATCCTTCCTTATCTACTCTTATTGCTTTAGTATCAAACCCTAGCTGCTTAGCCCCATTTTCAATACCACTGAGTGTTGTACCCTTTATATCAGTACCCAAAATGTCTCTTAATCTTGTTATTGTTACTTCTTTTTTGTAATACATACAGATAGTAGCTAAACATGCTGCTGCACAGTCAGTAGCATCATGTTGCTTTACTAATAAATTCTTTTTCCCCACAATTTTCCCCTCAAAAGTTTACTATATTATTTTATTTTCTACAGTTTTTATCTTGTGCTTTTAGTAGCAAATTGAACTTACCGATTCCATGGTATTAAATATAATCAAATCTGTTTAATTGTCTGCAATAGCTGTGAATTACTTTTAAAATATTTTTGCAATGTTTTTACCATTCTTAATCTTTCCATTCTCACTCCTATATACTAATACAGATTCAAAGGCTGCATTAATATTATGTAAGAATAAATGGCATTTTTCTTGGATTTGAGAATAAGTTTTTAAAAATATTCCTCTATTTCTCTAGAATCATCTTTTTTAATAATACAAGATCTATAGCATTAACTTTTCCGTCTCCATTGATATCAGCATTAGCTAAGTTAATAACCGTACTACTATTTAATATGTATTTCTTTAATAATGCAGCATCAATAACATTAACTTTCTCATTACTGTCTACATCACCTAAAAACTCATTTACCAAAACTTCTTTACTTGTAACTAAACAAGTTGCAGATTGGTTACTTCCATCAGTTGTGCTGCATGTTATTGTTGCCGTTCCTTCCCCTATCGCTGTTATCTTTCCAGTTTCATCTACACTTGCTACGTCTGGGTTACTAGATTCCCAACTTACATTTTTAGTAATACATTTAGGTAGTATTGTTGCTACTAGTGTTTCCGTTTGCTTAGTGCTCATATCTAAAGTTGTCTTGCTTAAGGTTAGATTGATTTTCGGTAATTCACTTGCCAATTGTATCTTATCTCCCGATGAACCATTATTACACAATAGGTTTATTTCTTCCATACTATCTACATAAAACATTGTCTCATTACAGTTTTCAAATGCACCTTTGCCAATACTTTTTACAGTACTCGGTACTATTACATATTTTAAGCTGTCGCAATTTGTAAACGCGTAAGGCCCAATATTGGTTACGCTTTCTGGTATTATTATACCTATTAAACTAGTGCAGTGATTAAAAACATTATCTGATATCTCTTGTAAATTAGGTAATACTACATTTTTTAAACCTGTGCAACCACAAAATGCACCGCTACCTATACTTGTTGCACTACTTGGAATTGTTATATTTGTTAAACTAATACATCTAAAAAAAGCACTGCTACCTATACTTGTTACACTATTTGGAATTGACACAGTTTCTAAGTTCGTACACTCCCTAAATGTACCAATTTCTATAGTTGTTATGCTATCTGGTATAACTATACTTTCTAGGCTACTGCAATTTGAAAATGCATACCTTTTTATATTTGTTACACTACTTGGAATTGTTATATTTTTTAAGTTTATACATTTATAAAAAGCATCTTCCCCTATACTGGTTATACTATCTGGCATTACAATGTTTTTTAAATTTATACATTTATTAAACGCATAATCTCCTATACTTGTTATGCTATTAGGAATCTCTATTGTATTTAAATCACTACAAGAATTAAATGCATTATTCCCAATTTTAGTAACTAAAACACCATTAATCGTTCTTGGAACAACTAACACAGTATCATTTCCAACATAATCTTCTATTGTTCCTGTTACTTGGTTAAACTTAAATTTACTATCATAATTATCAGTAGTTATCACTAAACATGTAGCAGTTTGATTACTTCCATCATTTGCTGTACATGTTATTGTGGCTTTTCCTAGCCCTACTGCAGTGACCTTTCCAGTTTCATCTACAATTGCTACATCTGAGTTACTTGATTTCCATGATAAAGTTTTATTCTTGGCATTGTAAGGTAAAACTTCTGCATTTAAGGTTAAGGAATATCCATTTAACAGGGTTACATTTGCGTTGTCTAGTATTATACTTCTTACAAGTCCTTCTTCTGATTGGAGTTCTACTGTAATTTTATTATCACTTATACCAGAGTTAATCAAAATTTGTTTTTCCTCATTACTCTCAACATAAAATATTACATTGGGACAACTTACAAATGCATTTGTACTTATACTTGCTGTAGTATCTGGGATTTCTATACGCTCTAATTTATCACAAAACTGAAATGCATAATTCCCTATACTAGTTACCCCATATGATATTGTTACATTAGTTAAATTGCTACAATACTGAAATGCAGTATCTCTTATTTCAGTTATATTTTCTGGGATCACTACATTTTTTAAACTTTTGCAATGTTCAAATGCACCAGATTCTATAGTTCTTATACCCCTTGGAATTGAAATACTTGTTAACATATAGCAAGCTTGAAATGCACGTTCCTTTATAGTTGTTACACTATCTGGTATTGTTATGCTTGCGAGGTCATGACAACTTGCAAATCCCCAACTCCCTATAGTTCTAACAGTATCTGGAATAACTACATCTGTCAAACCAGAATATGAAAATGCAGAACTTCCTATACTTGTTACACCACTTGGAATTACTATATTCTTTAAGCTATTACACTCTGCAAATGTGTTATTTGGTATATTCGTTATACCATCAGGTAGTTTAACATTAGTTAAACTTGAACACCTCCAAAACAAATTCGCTCCTATACTTGTGACACTATTAGGAATGGTTACACCTATTAAACTACTGCAACCATCGAAAGCATCATCACCTATTTTTGTTACACTATTTGGAATATCTACAGTTGTCAAAGCTTTAGCATAATAAAATGCACCTGAGCCTATATCAGTGACACTATTTTGTATTGTTACGCTCTTTAATTCACTACAATATTCAAATGCATAATTTCCTATATTTATTACACTATCTGGAATAAGATAACTTTCACTATACTTTCCTTCTGGATATTTAATTACCGTATTTTTTGATTTATTAAATAATACTCCATCGTCACTGGTATAATACCAGTTGTTATTATCTACAATTATATCTTTCAATTTAGAGCAATTTCTAAATGCTCCAGCTCCTATGTCGCAAATGCTTGTAGGTATATTTATAGTTTCTATACTGCTACAACCTGAAAACACATACGCTCCTAAACCTCTTACACCATTTGGTATCACAATATCTGTCAAACTTTCACAATTCTCAAAAGCATTATCATATATAACCGTCGTACTATTTGGAATTCTTATACTTTTTAAATTAGCACATCGCTGAAATGCATACCTTTTTATGTCAGTTACGCCCTCTGGAATGCTTATGCTTTCTATATTAGCAGTTTTTCTCCATGAACTAGAAAATGCCATTTCACCTATACTTTTTACTGATTCACCGCGAATTGTACTTGGTATAACAACAGTAGTATCTTCACCATAATATCCTGTTATTTCTCCTATATTCGCATTAAATGCAAAATCAGACTCAGGATTAGCGATTTCCTCTGTGTTGTTTTTATCATTACTAACTCCTATTTCCTCAGTTTTTTCAATTACACTTGTTGTTACTTGATCTACAACTTTTGATTCTTCTGCAAAAACTTTCATCGTTGGTGTATAACTTGTACACATAACTAATACTAGCATTTTACTTATTAACTTTTTTTTAATCTTCATTGTTCCCCTCCTAAATTACATTTTTACTACATTATATCACTTTTTCAATTATAAAGTAATTATTTGATATCTTTTTACCTATATTGTGACTTTACTCATTTCTTTTGAAGTTAAGATGTAGGACAATTACTCCTTAAATTTCGGATAGTTATAGGGTTTTGTTTTATCTAAATGATGTTATAAAGATATGATTGCAACATCATTAGCTAGCAATAAGTTTATAGAAGCTTGTGCTAAATTTATATTTTCATACATTTTATTATTTTCTGATTTTGCTATTATAGATACTTCTAAATTTTCTTCATATGTTTCAAGATTTTCTCCAGCATTAACCCAAACAGTTTCAACTTATTGTAATATATTTAAATCTACTATATATTTATATAGAAACATGTAATCACCCCTTTAAAGGTTGTAGTTTAAATGGTAAGAATGATATTATAGGTAATAATATCAATTTTTTCTACATTAACTGTATAAAAGAAAAGGAATGATAATCGAATGATAGTTTGTAAAGATGGAAGTGGAGATTTTAAAACAATTCAAGAGGCTATAAATTCTATACCAGATAATAGTAACGAAAAAGTTACTATTTATATTAAAGATGGAGTTTATAAAGAAAAGCTACATATTACCAAGCCATATGTAATCTTAATCGGAGAAAGTACTGAAAAAACTATTATAACTTTTGATGATTATGCTAACAAACTATTTCCTAACGGCGAAAAATATAGAACCTTTAATTCATATACTGTATTTATTTCTGGTGACAATTTCACAGCTCAAAATATTACCATTGAAAATTCTGCTGGTAGTGGAGACGTCGTGGGGCAAGCAGTGGCATTATATGTTGATAGCGACAAAGCTATATTTAAGAAATGTAAATTCCTTGGACAACAAGACACTATATTTACTGGTCCTCTTCCCCCTAAGCCTATAGAAGGAAACGATTTTGGTGGTCCTATGGAAGGTAAACCAAGAAGAAATGTTAGACAATACTTTGAACAATGTTATATTGAAGGTGATATAGACTTCATATTCGGTTCTTCAACAGTTGTCTTTAATAAATGTGAAGTTTTTTCCTTAGACAAAGATAAACCTATTAATGGATATATAACTGCAGCCTCAACACCAGAAGGTTTAGATTTTGGGTATGTATTTATAGATTGTAAATTAACAAGCAATGCAAAAAAAGAAACAGTGTATCTAGGACGACCTTGGAGAGACTATGCCAAAACTGCTTTTATAAATTGTTATATGGGAAAACATATAATTAACGAAGGATGGCACAATTGGGATAAGAAACAAGCAGAAAATTTAGTTAGCTATGTAGAATACAATAGCTATGGCCCAGGAGCTACACTAGACAAAAGAGCTCAGTGGACAAAGGTGCTATCAAGAGAATCAGTAGCTATTTATTCGATCAGCAACGTACTTTCTGGAAACGATAATTGGAATCCTATAGATTCATCTTGTGAAGTTTAACTTATAGAAAAATACGGAAGTGAAAATTATGAATGTTATATTTGATTTATTTGATCATTATGGATATATTGTATTATTAATTTCTTTAATGCTAGAATTAATAGCATTACCACTACCTGGCGAGACACTTATGACCTATTGCGGTTATGTTGTTCATATGGATAAACTTAATTTTTTTATTTGCGTTTTTTTCGCAACCACAGGAACAATAATAGGCATTACTTTCTCATATTTCATTGGAAGAATACTAGAAGTAAGCCTTGTAGAAAAACATGGTCGCTATATTCATTTAAATAAAAAAAACTTTGATAAATTTGCAGCATGGTTTAATCTTTATGGTGCAAAATTACTAATTGCATCATACTTTATTCCTGGTGTAAGACATATCACTGGCTATTTTGCAGGAATGACTAAAATTTCCTATAGAAAGTTTGCAATTAGTGCCTATAGCGGTGCACTTATATGGACCTTTACTTTTATTACCTTAGGCAAATTTCTCGGCTCAAACTGGGAAAAGTACCATAGCATCTTGAGAGAATATTTAGGAATAATTATATTAGTCGTAGTTCTACTAATAATTATTCTATATATTTTAAAAAAATGTTTTCCAAGTATTCAAAAATTCCTTACTGCTTCTAGTCATAGCATCATAAAGCTTTCAAATTCTTCTGAAAAGAAAAGAAAGTTCTTTTTTAAACTATCAACTATAACTTTAATTTTATCAGCTCTTATAATAGGGATTATTCAAGAATATATTGCAAATGAATTTTATCATATGTTTTTTATTAAATTTAAGGAAATTCTATCTCAAATCATAAAAGTGTAAGTATACACTTTTTTCCAGGTATAATTACCTTAAAACTTGTCATACTAAATAAAAAAGATACTCCTCTAAAACCTGTTTAAAATTTATATAAGCTTCATTGTTATACCTACATATAAAAGGCTACAAGCTTATTAAAAAATTAATAACTCCTACGAAGATTCCCAATAGAAACATATATGCTTCTATTAGGAATCTATATTTTTATGTACCATATATGGACTTTCTGTAGCTAGTTTTCTTGGATAACCATTTTATAATTTTAAATTTCTCAACTAAGACACTGATTTTTATCTTTTATTGAAATTGATATGCTTTTTCTGGTATATATTGTGTATACGTATCCTATTAGTGTAAATACTGGTACCATTAACAGTAAAAAGTCCTTATGATCATCAAAGGTCAACGCTGTAAATACTAAAAAAGTTTCTAAAAATAAAATCATAGCAAATATTTTTATAGATATTCCCCTTAAAACAGTTTTTTGTATAAAATATACCACTATCATCATCCATGAGACAAATGCCAACTGTAATGATAGCTTTTTAAGTCTATTATGCAGTACATTACTAGAACTTATATAGCTATCCTTAACATCATCAACTGTTTTTTCATATAATGCTGCATCATTTGCTAATTTAAAATCAACACTCCATTCATTATCTCCTCCAAAACTTACACTATATCCATACTTTTTATTTTCAGGTTCTTGTTTTTTATACTCAAAAACTATATCATTTGAATGCTTTACAATAAAATTATATAATCCATTATTTTGTTCACTATTATATTGATTAATAATCTCGTTTAATTCTGATTTCTCTATTTCTGAAATACTATCTTTCTTTTCTATATTAGTAATTACTTTACTTTGAACAATGGCATTTATTGATCCTGTATATTCCTTATTAAATTTTTTCATAGCATTATGTTCACTATATAAACTTACCCCATAACTTGCTACAGAAGCGATAAATACTATAATAGCTAACTTCCAAAGTATACTTATAAATTTATTTTGTCTATTTATTATATAAGCTAAATCTATAGATACGTTTGTTTCTTCTCCAAAGTTTTCAATAGCCATCTTTATACTTTCGTCTTCATTAAATCCTCTATTCTTAAGTTCTTCAATCTCATCATAAAGATGAGCCTTCATTTCTTCTCTTAATTCTTTTACTTCATCATCATTTCTATCGAATTCTTTGTAAATATTATCAATATATTTATCTATCCTCTCCACTATGTACTACCTCCATAAAATTACTTAACAGCTCCCTTAATATTTTCCATTCATCTACCCGTTCCTCAAAAAAACTTCGTCCAGATTCTGTTATACTATAATAACGTCTTCTTCCTCCGCTAGTGCCTTCACTATCATTCCAATAACCTTTTAAGTATTCTTTCTTTTCAAGCCTTTTTAAAGATACATATAACGTAGCTTCTTTAATAACAAAACCATTCCTTGATTTTTCCTTTATTCTTTTAGCAATTTCATATCCATACATATCTTCATTTTGCAGCACTGATAAAACAATTGTGTCGATATATCCTTTTAATGATTCCTTATCAAATTCCACCAATAATAGCCTCCATCTTAATGATATTATAAAGTAGTTTATATTATTAAGTACTATTACATAATAACATCAACTACTTTATAATTTCAAGTACTTATTTATAATTTCATTTTTTATGTTGTTTTATAACTCATTCTTTAGTATAACAAATGTGATACTTTTATATTTTTTAAATATAAATAAAATTCACAAAATGTAACAAGAGGTATAACTTGCAATATATTTGCTTGTTATACCTCTTTTAAACAATAAATATTGAATTTTTATATCTACTTCATATTTTCTCTTTTTCTCAAGATTAACATAATACCCGCTATGGTCATTACTAACCCTAAAGCAACTAATGAAGTAATATTATTGATAGAACCAGTTTGTGGTAGAGTTTCATCTAACTCACTATCTTCTCCTACAACAAATTGACTGAAATGTGATGTATAAAAAACAATCTTCTTAGTATGATCTTCAAAATGTCCACCAAGTTTTTCAAGCTTACCAGTAATTGGATTATAGTACCAAACAGCCATCTTTGTTTTATCTAGATCACTAATGTCTTTTTCGTCTAATTGTAAAGAAATCATTGCTTCTTTACCATCTTTAAACTTATGAATATCTCTAACTTTATTTCCATCCTTATCATTAATTGATGCATCAAACTCAAAAATTTGCTTAGCACCTCTTAATGCTGCTAGAATTGGATCATTTATTTTAACGCTCTGAGTGAAAGCTAAATATGATCCATCTCCAATACCAGTAAAATCAATCGCTCCTATTGGAAGAGTAACATTGCTGTTGCTTGTTATAAACTGCAGTTGTCCTTGTCCACCTACTATTGCTGACGTAGGAACTCTTGTTTCAACAGTTGTGATATCTGATAACAGACCTGGATTAATAACAGTTAAAGCATCTCTATTTATCATCCCTGCAGGCACTGTTACAATAGCTGAAGTTCCATTTTTTTCAACAATTAGCTTATCATTATTTGTTGGTTTCTTTTCATCCTCTGGCTTCTTCACGTCCTCCTTAGGTTGGTATGCCTCATCATTTACGAAGGCAGAAACGAACACAAGTGGAGCATTCCAGTTAAGGCAATTTTCATTTGATACCCAATCATGATCTGACTCCATATAACACTTTCCTGGGAACTTAGATATTCCTTTTCCTTGGGAATAATTCGGTCCTCCAGCTAAATATCCAACTGGTACGCCAGCTCTATTATCGTAGCTATATAAATAGCTAAAGATTGTCTTTATAGAATCTTCGCCATAGCCTGTAACATAGGACTTACGCTGTGGATTCATTCCAAGTATCCAGTTCAAACTTGAACGTGCAAAGGCTCCAATTGAGTTATCATATGTACCTAATAATTTCGAACCAATTACAGCGTCATTTGAAACATGCATAATATCTGAGTTACAGCCCCAGAAATAATCTGCTTTACTTTCACCATCTACATTTGTTTTGACGATTGTATTTTTCCACGCACTGTCATTATAACGTTCCATTACATTCTTAAGCCAAACATTGAATTCTATCTTAATCCAACTTTCAACATTAGCATCTTTCTTTTCAGCCTTCAAATAACTCCAGAAAGCTGTAGTCCACATATTACCCCAGTTATGACCATAAGATTCTTTACTTTCAAACTTTTCACTGAATTTTTGATAATTATTCTTAAAGTATGTATTGTATTTTTCATCTCCTGTAACTCTAAATAATGTTGCTGCACCCCAAAGCCTATCGCTAGAGTCATCATACACATTATATGGTCCTGGTGGAGATGTTATTGTTTTTGGATTATTCTCTAAGAAAGTCCATGCTTTCTTTGCAGAATCTAAACACTGATTTGCAAATTTAGCATCAATATCTTTATACATTATATAAGCGTGTGATAATATAGCAGCTGCACAAGCTGTATCCTCTGTTGATTTAATATCACCGATATCACCACTTTTATCACAAATTATTCTTTGATTAACTACTTGTTCGGCTGGGAATGTATCACTTTTAACACGAGCATAAAAACCACCACTTGCTGAATCTTGCATTTTAAGTATCCACTCTAATTCCCATCTTGCTTCATCAAGAACGTCAACAATTCCATTTCCGCTTTCAGGTATATTAAATTGATTATCCTTGAAAGTTGAAGGGAACATTTCATAAGCCCAGAACATATCAGATACAGCTAAAGCACCATTTAAAAGATCCTTTCCTTTATCCCCTGCATCATGCCATCCCTTAGAAACATCTATAACTTTGTTAGGATTAGATTCAAATATAGCAGTGCTATCTTGTGGAGTCGATTCCTTACGTGGATATGCTAAGGCATATTTTTCTTGTAAGTCTATCCCTTGACGTTGATAATAGAAATATCTTGCTGAATCTGCTAAAAGAGAAGTGTAAACATCGTTTCCAATCTTAAATTGTAATGACTTCTCCATGTTTTCCGCAGGAACAGTAACATAATAACTTCCTGGTGTTGTTACAGCTGAAAAATCAGCTTGCAAAACTTTTTCTCCTGAATCAGTGCTGTCATACTCTTTTACTAAAGTTAACTTACCAGTATAAACTGTAGCATTATTTACAGCATTTTTCACTTGGAATTCAGTATTAGTATCAGCTTTTAATTCATCTGCAAAGCCAGATACAATAGCACATTTTTCTCCATAGGTTAAATATCCTACTTGATTAACCTTTATCTTTGCAAAACCTTTTTCATTATCAGTTGATGTAATTTTAAAATCATTTACCCATACAGTAAGTGGCTGACCAGTAGCACTAGCTATTAATAAAGCTTGAGCACTTTTTGTTACAAAACCTTTGGTTTCGTCTATAATATCTTTTATCGGTATTTTTAAATGTTGCCATTCTTTTGTTATAGTAGCGTACTTAGAAATTGGTTGATATAGCTCAACATTTTCTAACGGATTTCCACTTGCATCATTACGTTCATGTACAATATCCTTTGCACCAATTAAAACATCTTCTCCTCCAATATTTCCTTTTATATTGAATTCAATATATCCATTAGGAAGATATTGTGTTAAGTCGTGGGCATTCCAATCCCTTATTGCTAATTGAGCTGACATCCATGTATCTATTTGTTTTGAAACGTTGAATTTTAGCGACGGCAAACCATTGCATATTACTGCTGTGTCAACTGGTAACATATCATTTTGTGTCTCTAATTCTCCATTTCCACTTCCACACCAACCGGCTGGAGCCTTATCTTTAAAAATCTGCAAATCACAAAGCTGTCTAGAAGTTTCTGCTTTGACTACTGCATTAGTTATTGGCTGATTACTAATAATAAACACCATAACTAACAGAAGTATAGACCAAAATCTTTTTTTCATTTTTTTCCCCCCACATTTTTATGTTTTAAGTTTTATAATTTATGTAAAATTATAAAACCTTTCACTTTAATATTACTTGTTTTGAAAGTAATTGTAAATATTTATATTAATTACAGTTAATTTGACGTAGAATATAGTGAAGCAAACCTTCTTAAGATAGACCTTGAAATTTTTTCATAAGGACTTTTCATAGGTTGTATTGATTTCTCGATATATATATTGAATATTGTTGTAACTTCAATATTGAAAGTTATATACTATAAAAAGAAGGTATCCAAAGTGTCTTAATCACCTTGAATACCTTAAGTTTAATTATTATTTTATATATCTATTACAAGCTTCCGCCCATATCACCTAATTCATACATAATCAATGAAGCACAAACCACACCAGCAGTTTCTGTTCTTAAAATTCTTGGTCCTAAGGTTACTATATGTGCATTAATAGACTTAAGTCTCTCTATCTCAGAATCCTCAAAACCACCTTCTGGTCCAATAATTATAGCAACAGAGTCTACTTCTTCTTTTTTAACACCTTTTGCTAAATTCTTTATGCCAAAGTTTTCAGCATTTTCATAAGGAACTACTATTAGACTGTACTCTTCTAATTCCTTTAACAATTCCTCAAATTCAATTGGCTCATGGACCTTTGGGATTATCGTTCTCTTACTTTGTTTTGCAGCTTCTTTAGCAATCCTATTTAACCTGTCTAATTTTTTAAATTCGCTGGTATTAACTACTACTCTTTCTGTATTAACAGGTATAAAAGCATTTATACCGACCTCTGTACCCTTTTGAACAATATAATCCATCTTTGTTGCCTTAGGCATTCCTTGATACAAAACTATCTTGATTGGACTCTCATTATTACTATCAAGGGTTTCAATAATTTCTGCCTTTACTTCTTTTTTATCAATAGAAGTGAGCTTAGCATTATATTCTGTACCATTACAATCATTTATGTTGACTATATCTCCAACCTTTAATCTTAAGACCTTGTATATATGCTTTACATCTTCACCTTCAATTGTTACTATTCCTTCTGCTATTTCAGAAGGCTCAACAAAAAACTTATGCATATTTATTAACTCCTATACTTTAAAAGGTTTATCGGCTATCACCGGTAATACTGATCTTGACGGACGATAAGTCCCTAGATAAGGTTTTCTAGGCATCAAAGATGCTAAGAACTTTACTACCTTGGGAAGTCTTCGTGTTTTTTAGCTACGATACAAATCCATTCGCCTTGGTTATTTACTTCCATAGGTTCAAATCCATTTTTTATTAAAGTTTTAACAACTTCGTCTTTTCTATCTTTTATGATACCAGAAGATATGAAATATCCTCCATCAACAATATAATCTCTAAGTTGAGGAGTCAAAAACATAATTACATCAGCAATAATGTTCGCAACTACTACATCTGCACGACCTGCTACTCCTTGCATAAGATCACCATGAAAAATTCTAATATTGTTTCCTAGATTATTTAAACCTATATTCATATTTGCAGAATCAACAGCTACTGGATCTAAATCTCCACCGATTACACTTTTTGACCCAAGCTTTGCTGCCGCTATTGCAAGAATTCCTGATCCTGTACCAATATCAAAAACTGTTTTACCTTCGTCTACATATCTTTCTAGTGCTTGAATACACATTCTTGTGGTTTCGTGAGTTCCTGTACCAAAAGCCATACCTGGATCCAATTCTACAACTAATTCATGAGCCTTAGGTGTATATTCTTCCCATTGTGGTTTAATAACAACTCTTGCTCCAACCTTAGTAGACTTATAATATTTCTTCCAATTATTAGCCCAATCCTCTTCGTTTACAGTGTTCACCATTATTGTACCAGGCTCTATGTTGACTCCATATTCTTTTACTTGCTGTATTCCTTTTCTTATGTACTCTTCAACTTCTTTATGATCTACAGAACTATTATAGTAAGCCTTTATAACAGCACCTTTTCTTATATTTAAAATGTTTTCGTCAAAATAATCCCAATCTCCTGGGTGTTTCTTCTTAAACTCTAAATCCTCTGAATCTATTACAGAAACTCCCTTTACATCTGTTGTATATATTACTCCTTGAATAGGCTCTACAGCCTCTGAAGTAGTTACTATACTAATCTCTATCCATTCGCTATTCATATATTTTCCTCCGTATAAAATCTATCTATTAATATTAACATATAATAAAAAATAAATACAAGTATTAACCCTTGTCAGGTTTTAACCTATACTTTAGAACTGTAAGTTCACCGTTTATAGATAGCCACAGCTAAAATTTGAGTTATTCATAAAAAAATCGTTGTATAATCTTTGAAATACAGCTAAAAGCTTTCTTGAATAATTTAGGATATGGGTATCTATATAGATACCCATATCCTAAATTTAAGTTATTCGTCAAATCATCGTCTTGCTTTTTTGTTGTAAGCTGAGAATTGTTTTTGAATTCATTTAGTTACAATTGTAGTTATCTATATTTATCCACATAAAATTCAAATTATAGGATTGAAAAAAACACCCTTCTATAAATATCCTTTTATAGAGGGGTGATTCCTACTAAAGATCTTTTAAATTATCTTTTATTTTACTAAAAACGCCCTTAGATTTTTTTGCTTGAGTTACATCTTCTCCACAAGCATCCATATATTCTCTTAAAGCTTCTTTTTGTTTCTCATTTAAGTTTTTAGGGATATCAACTATTACTTTTACATATTGATCTCCTCTTTGAGTTGAGTTTATCTTTTTAACACCCTTCCCCCTTAATCTGAATACAGTACCAGATTGGGTTCCTGAAGGTATTGAGTATTTTACATCCCCATCTATAGTAGGAACTGTAGCTTCTACACCAAATACTGCTGCCCCAAAGGATATGTGCTTTTCAATTCTTAAATCAAAACCATCTCTTTCAAAAACTCTGCTAGATGCAACATTAAGATGAATGTATAAATCACCTGCTGGTCCACCATTTTTTCCATGATGTCCTTGACCTCTTAATGGAATTACATTACCAGTGTCAACACCAGCTGGAACACTTACATTTATAGTTCTTTGTCTTCTTTCTATTCCTGAACCATGACATTTTGTACAAGGATCTGTGATAGTTTTTCCTTTACCACCACATTTATCACAAGTAGTTGTGCTTTGCATAACGCCTAGTGGTGTATTCCTTTGAATTCTTATTTGCCCTGTTCCACCACACTTATCACAAGTTACAGGCGATGTTCCTGGCTTTGCTCCAGAACCATTACAAGTTTCGCAAGATTCATTTCTTACTACTTTTACTTCCTTTTCAGCTCCAAACATTGATTCCTCAAAGGTAAGATTTAAGCTAATTTCAATATCAGCGCCTCTTTCTGGACCATTTCTACGTCTAGAAGAACCGCCACCAAATCCACCACCAAAAAAGCTTTCAAAAATATCACTTACGTCAAACCCGCCGAAACCGCCGCCACCAAAGCCTCCAAAATCTTGAGGATCTGCTGAACCAAATTGATCGTATCTAGCCTTTTTCTCTGGGTCTGATAGTACTTGATATGCTTCATTTATTTCTTTAAATTTTTCTTCTGCTTCTTTATCTCCCTGATTTCTATCTGGATGATATTTAACTGCCATTTTTCTAAAGGCACTCTTTATCTCGTCATCACTTGCTCCCTTTTCTAAACCGAGAACACCATAGTAATCCTTACTAGCCAAGTATCTTCACCACCTATAAAAGTTTCTTTCGACATCATAAAAGAATTTAATTAATTTCAGATGCCTTAAAATAGGGAAGAGAATACTCCCCTCCCCATCTAATCATCTTATTTATTATCGTCTACTTTAAAGTCTGCGTCAACTACATTATCATCCTTTTGTCCTTGAGCTCCTTGGTTAAAGTCTCCCATATCTGGTCCTGGTTGACCTTCGCCACCTGCTTGTTGATATAATTTAGTTGATAAAGCATAGAATTCTTGAGTTAATGCTTCTGTAGCCGCTTTAATAGCTTCTAAATCTTCTCCATCTTTTACCTTTTTAAGGTCTTCAATCTTGTCTTGAACTTTAGTCTTTTCTTCTTCAGTAACCTTTTCTGCAAGATCAGTTAAAGCTTTTTCTGTTTGGTATATTAATTGATCTGCATTGTTCTTAACTTCGATAGCTTCTTTTCTCTTCTTATCTTCTTCTGCAAATCTTTCTGCTTCTTTTACTGCCTTATCGATTTCATCATCGCTTAAGTTAGTTGATGCAGTTATTGTGATATTAGCTTCTTTTCCAGTTGCTTTATCTTTTGCAGTAACGTTAACTATACCGTTAGCATCTATATCAAAAGTAACTTCGATTTGAGGAATTCCTCTTGGAGCTGGTGCAATACCGCTTAGAGTGAATCTTCCAAGACTCTTGTTATCAGCAGCCATTTGTCTTTCACCTTGAACAATGTTGATTTCAACTGAAGTTTGGTTATCTGCTGCAGTTGAGAAAGTTTGGCTCTTTCTTGTTGGTATTGTTGTATTTCTTTCGATTAATGGTGTAGCTATTCCACCCATTGTTTCTATTCCAAGAGTTAATGGTGTAACGTCTAATAATACAACGTCTTTAACATCTCCAGTTAAAACTCCAGCTTGGATTGCCGCACCTACTGCAACAGCTTCGTCTGGGTTGATACCCTTTGATGGTTCTTTTCCAGTGAAGTTCTTAACAGCTTCAACAACAGCAGGAATTCTTGTTGAACCACCAACTAATATTACTTTATCTATTTGATTTATATTCATCTTAGCGTCGTCTAAAGCTTTTTGCATTGGAGTTAATGTTCTTTGAACTAAATCGTGAGTTAATTCGTTGAACTTAGCTCTTGTTAAGTCCATATCTATATGTTTTGGACCTGTAGCATCAGCTGTGATGAATGGTAGATTGATGTTTGTTTGCATTGATGATGATAATTCAATCTTAGCTTTTTCTGCAGCTTCTTTTAATCTTTGAAGTGCCATCTTATCGTTTCTTAAATCAATGCCATATTCGTTTTTGAATGTTTCAGCTATATGATCTATGATCTTTTGGTCAAAGTCATCTCCACCAAGGCGAGTATCTCCGTTAGTTGATTTAACTTCGAATATACCATCTCCAAGTTCAAGGATAGATACGTCGAATGTACCACCACCTAAGTCATAAACAAATATCTTTTGACTGATTTCAGTTTTATCTATACCATAAGCTAATGATGCTGCTGTTGGCTCATTGATTATTCTTAAAACTTCTAATCCTGCGATTTTTCCTGCATCCTTTGTTGCTTGTCTTTCGCTATCGTTAAAGTAAGCTGGTACTGTTATTACAGCTTGAGTTACTTTTTCACCTAAATAGCTCTCAGCATCTGCTTTTAACTTTTGAAGTATCATAGCTGATATTTCTTGTGGTGTGTATTCTTTATCATCTATTTTAGTTAAATGGTTAGTTCCCATATGTCTTTTTATTGAAATTATTGTCTTATCTGGGTTAGTTATTGATTGTCTTTTTGCAACTTGACCTACAAGTCTTTCTCCATCTTTTTGGAAAGATACTACTGATGGTGTTGTTCTTGCACCTTCAGCGTTAGCTATAACTACTGGTTCTCCACCTTCCATTACCGCTACACATGAATTTGTTGTTCCTAAATCGATACCTATTACCTTTGCCATTTATTTCTCCTCCTTGTTAGTTAGCAACTTTCACCATACTATGTCTTAATACTTTATCTCCTCTTTTATAACCCTTGAGGAATACTTCTGTAATTTCATTTTCACCATAATTATCATCTTGTATATGCATAACAGCTTCATGATGATTTGGGTCAAAACCTTCTGATGTTGGAATTTCTTCTACATTCAATTTTACTAAAGCATTCTGGAATTGCTTTACTGTCATGTCTATACCCTTTTTTATATCTTCAATACTTCCATCAACTGTTGCTGCTCTTTCTAAATTATCAAGTACAGGAAGCATTTCTTTTAAAACTTCTAAAGTAGCATCTGTAAAGATACCTTCTTTTTCTTTAGCAGTTCTTGTTTTATAATTTTGAAATTCTGCTTGAAGTCTAGTTAACTTATCTTGATAAGCTGAAACTTCATTTGAAAGCTTTTTATTTTCCTCTTCTAATTTCTTTATTCTCTTTTGTAAAAATTCTGATGATGCTTCGTCAGCTTCTTCTTTTACACCTTCGAATTCTAAATCCTCATTAACCTGTGCTTCTTCTAAGTTTTCTTCTACATCATTTAATTCTTCTTTATCTATATTTTTTTCTTCTGACATAAGGTCACCTCTATTCTTCATAATTCTTAGTAATCGCCTTATTTAACTCATCTACAGTATTGTTCAAAATAGATATTACCTTTGAATACTGCATTCTTGTAGGTCCTATTAATCCTATTGTGCCAAGGGTTCTTCCATTGACTCCATAGGTTGTTGTAATTATAGCGCAACCTTGAGCTTCTTCAATATTATTTTCACTACCGATTACAATTGAAAACTTATCATTCATTTTCAATAAATTTTTCAATGTTTCTTCATTTTCAAGAAATGTTAGCATACTTTTGGCTTTTGCAATGTCTTGGTATTCAGGGAAGTTTAAAATATTCACTGCCCCATCAATATATACTTTAGATAAATCTACTTCTTGGAGGCTTTCTATAACACTCTGAAGTAAACTCATAAAAATATCTTCGTGCCCACTAAAGCCTTCCTTAAGCTCTGAAATAAGCTTATGAGTTATATCATCAATGGTGGCACCCTTTAATGAAGTATTAATGAGATTATTAAGTTCTGTAAGGATGTCATCTTTAACCTCATGAAAGGTCTTTAAAACCTTTTGTCTAATAACTCCGCTATCAGTTATTATTGTAAGCAGAACATTTGATTTATTTACTGGAAGTAGTGTTATAGCTTTTATATAACTTAATTCAGTTGTAGGTGTATTGACAATAGAGGCTAGACCTGTCAAGCTCGATAAAATCGAAGCTGTACATTTTAAAACCTTATCTACCTCATACATAGCAGAATCAACTATATATTTCTTTATAGCTCTCTCCTCTGCAATGGTCAGCTTTGGTACTTCTATTAATTTGTCTACGTACAACCTATAAGCTTTATCTGATGGTATTCTTCCTGAGGATGTATGTAGTTGAATTAAATACCCCATCTCCTCTAAATCAGACATTTCATTTCTTATTGTAGCTGAACTTATTCCTAAGTTGTATTTCTTTGATAAGGTTCTTGATCCAACAGGCTCTCCCGTATTTATATAGTCGTCGATTATAGCCTGGAGAATTCTAAGTTTTCTTTCGTCCATATCCATAATCATCACCTCATTATTAGCACTCACTTCTATCGAGTGCTAATCACTATGTATTTAAAATAACATCTCCAAATTTTTTTGTCAACATCACTAAAAACACTATTTTTATAAAAAAAACCATTTAACTCTTATTATATTAAACTACCATCAAATTCCTAGTTAAATCTTTCATTTTCTCTTTTTTTCATTTCTGTTCTAAATTTCATACTAAACAGTAAGAATAAAGTCGCTCATTACTATGTTTGATAACTCTATACCGTTCTCGCTGAGCCTTATATTCTCATCATTTACTATAAGAAGACCTGCGGATTTATGCCTATTTATAATCTCTGGATATATTTCATTTATATCTTTCCCAAATCTATTTTTAAAATCCTGCAAACTAATACCTTGTATTTTTCTTAGTCCCATGAAAATATACTCCTCAATATTGTCCTCTTCACTATTTATTATTACTTCTTTCACAGCTTCAGCCTTTTCTTTTATTGCATCTATATACTCTTCTATACAAGATAGATTTTCATATCGTTTGCCATCAATATAAGAATGTGCTGCAGAACCACAACCTATATATTCATTAAGTTCCCAATAAACTAAATTATGCTTACATTCGCTTCCTAACTTTGAATAATTTGATATTTCATATTGCTTATATCCTTTTGATTCTAAAAAAGTTTTAGCCTTGTTATACATTTCTCTTTCTTCTTCTTCAGTAGGTACAAGTAATTTTCCCTTTTCATTTAAATCATAAAAACTTGTTCCTTCTTCAATGATTAAACTATATATAGATAAATGTTCTGGATTTAGATCTACTACTTTTTCTAAGGTATCCATCCACATATCTATTGTCTGATTTGGTAATCCAAACATCAAATCGATATTTATATTATTAAAACCAATTTCTCTAGCCAATTTGTAACTAGCTATAAACTCGTCATTATTGTGAATTCTCCCTAAAACCTTTAAGAGACTATTTTGCCATGCTTGAAGTCCTATAGACAATCTATTTACCCCCATGTCTTTAAACAATAGAAGCTTCTCCCTTGTAAAAGTACCTGGATTCCCCTCAACAGTAAATTCATAATTCTCAGCCTTTTGAATCTTCTTTATAGCTTCTCCAAGACTCTTTATATGTTCTTCTTTTAGAAAGGTAGGTGTTCCACCACCAATAAAAATATTTTGTACCTTCTCTGAAACCCTAAGACTCATCTCAACTATCAAGCTATCTATGTATTGTTCCATAAGATTTTCTTTTCCTTCAAATGATTTAAAATCACAATATAAGCATTTATTCTTACAAAATGGAATATGTATATATAAAGACTTCAAGTTAAAACCTCCTAAAATTAACAGCCTCTATGTTTATCCATAGAGGCTGTTTTTTTTATCTTAATCTATTTTTAGTATAGTCATGAAGGCTTCTTGTGGTACTTCCACAGAACCTACCTGTCTCATTCTCTTCTTACCTTCTTTTTGCTTTTCAAGCAACTTCTTCTTTCTTGTAATATCTCCACCGTAACATTTAGCTAATACGTCTTTTCTCATAGCTTTTACAGTTTCTCTAGCAATTACCTTTGAACCAACAGATGCCTGTATAGGCACTTCAAACATTTGTCTTGGAATTATTTCTTTTAATTTTTCAGCTATTCCACGACCTCTTGCATACGCTCTTTCTTTTGGAACAATCATGGATAATGCATCCACTATATCTCCATTTAAAAGTATATCAAGCTTAACAAGTTCGCTTTCAGTATAGCCTATTAATTCATAGTCAAAGGATGCATAACCCTTTGTTCTAGATTTTAATGCGTCAAAGAAATCGTAGATAATTTCATTTAACGGAATTTCATAAGTTATCATAACTCTAGTAGTTTCGATATAATCCATTCCCTTGAAGATACCTCTTCTGTCTTGGCACAATTCCATAATAGGTCCTACATAATCAGAAGGAGCTATTATCGATGCCTTAACCATTGGTTCCTCCATCTTACTAATTTCTGTAGGTTGCGGCATATTTGTAGGGTTTGTAAGCTCGATTAACTCTCCATCAGTTTTAGTGATTTTGTATATAACTGATGGTGCTGTTGTTATGATATCCAGGTTAAATTCTCTTTCTATTCTTTCTTGGATGATTTCCATATGTAATAATCCAAGGAAGCCACATCTAAAACCAAATCCTAAGGCTATTGATGTTTCTGGTTCAAAAGCTAAAGATGCGTCATTAACTTGAAGTTTTTCTAAAGCTTCTTTTAATTCTGTATATTTAGCTCCATCAATAGGATAAATACCGCTGTATACCATAGGTATTGCTGGTCTATATCCTGGAAGTGCTTCAGTTACAGGATTCTTCGCATAAGTTACTGTATCTCCAACTCTAGCGTCTCTTACATTTTTTATAGAGGCCGTAAAGTAACCAACCATACCAGGTGTTAATTCAGGTATTGGGAAATAACCTGGTGTAAACACCCCTACTTCTGTAACTTCGTATTCCTTACCTGTAACCATTAACTTAATTTTTACTCCTGGCTTTAATACTCCATCCCTAACTCTTACATAGCATACAACACCTTTATAGCTATCATAGTAAGAATCAAAGATTAATGCCTTTAAAGATGCATCTGGGTCTCCTACAGGGGCTGGTACCTTTTCTACTATAGCTTCAAGAACATCCTTAATATTTAATCCAGTCTTTGCTGAAATAAGTGGAGCATCATGCGCTTCTATACCGATTATATCTTCTATCTCTTGCTTAACCTCATCTGGTCTTGCACTTGGAAGGTCTATTTTATTTATAACTGGTACAACATCAAGATTGTTATCTACTGCAAGATAGCAATTGGCTAAAGTTTGAGCCTGTATTCCTTGTGTTGCATCAACAACTAATATAGCGCCTTCACAAGCTGCAAGGCTTCTTGATACCTCATAGTTAAAGTCTACATGACCTGGAGTATCAATGAGATTCAATATGTATTCTTCTCCATTGTCTCTTCTATATATTAATCTTGCTGCTTGAGATTTGATAGTGATTCCTCTCTCTTTCTCAAGTTCCATATTATCTAAAACCTGTGATTCCATTTCTCTTTGAGTCAAAGTTCCGGTTTCTTCTAATAATCTATCGGCAAGAGTAGATTTTCCATGATCTATATGTGCAACTATGCAAAAGTTTCTTATGTTACTAGCGATGTTTTTATCCATGCTTCTACCCCCAACGTATATTAAATCAAAGTACATTATATCATAAAATCTTTCGTCTGTGTCAAGTAATTCTATTAAAATCTTAGTGTGGGTTTTTATTATATAGATATTGTGCAATTATTCTGCTTAAAGCACTTGCGGTATTTTTACTTTCCCCTAAGGTATTACAATCTGCCCCCACCTCAATAAGAACAGCATTGTTACTTAAATCTTGGTTAAAGCAAAGGATTCCTCCATTATACTCTGTAGGACTCTTAATAAGCCCAGGATATATAGAATTTCCTATAGCCATTAAATTATTCATTACTTCTATGTTTTTATTATAACTGCCAAAGCTTGTATCATAGACAAACATCGCTTTACTATAAAGATTATTATTAATGCTGCAAGTAAATGATGCTTTTATAGAACCTGCATCTCTATGAAGATCTATAACAAGTTGAAAATCTCCATAGGTATTTAAATAATTCTTAAAACTCTCTCTAGAACTAGCATAGGCATTATTATAATCAAAGCTATGATCTGAAGTATCGTGTATTACATTATAACCATATCGATTTAATTCTTTGGTTAAAACCTCACCAACAGCCACAACACTTAAATTAGGATTTTTTTGTGTGCTAGAACCAGTATCGTTGTAAGCTTCATAAGTATGAGTATGGTAAATAAGTACTTGTGGCTTACTTGAAGGTTTTACAATGAGATTCTTATCAAAATTATGTAGATTATTATAGTCTTCATCTGGATTTAATGGTGGTACTACATTTGAAGGTTGCTCAATAACTATATCCCCATCATTTAAGGTAAAAGATTTTATTATATTATAAAGACTTCTTGATTTTTTATCCTCAACACTTGGAGTCTTTTTAAATAATATAGGAGTTTCCTTTACTATAATCGTCTGAGGAGCATCAAGACTCATATTAAAAATCTTTGAGAAGACTTTTTTTAGAGTGAACGCACTTTCGGAGTTGTCCGCATTCATTTCAGCATTAGTTCCTATGTATGTTACAGAATTATCTATTAACTTTTTATAAAAAGTATTTTGTCCTGTCTTGTTAATATCTCCCCAGACAGTCCAATATTTTAAAAGTGCTGAAAGTATGATTGTGAAAATCAAAAATAAAAACAAGGTAATTGTTAGAGCTTCTAGACCTTTTTCTTTGTTCCTCACCTTATAGCTCATAAGTAAATCCCTCCTCATGTAAAAGATATGAGAAAGGATTTACTTATATGATTAATGAAAATTTAAAACTTATTTGAATAAATCAAAATTTCATTGTCAGACTTAGTGTTAGAAAATCAATTTAAATACCTATTAATATCGTCTAGATCAAGAGCTGGCTGCAATGAAATATTTATAGCATTAGCTATAATTTTTGATAGAGATTCTATAATAAGATCAACTTCCTTTGGAGTAACTACCAAATCACCTAATCTTGGTGCTAAAATTTCTTTTATCAATGCTTCCTTATCTTCATTTAATTCAGTAATTACTCTATGAAAACTACTTCCCTCTGTTGATTTGCTACTAAGATCATCTAATACCATTTCTATTGTATCATGAGCTAAAGTTGTAGCATGAACTACTGTTGGAACACCAATTGCTATAACCGGTATACCCAAAACTTCTTCACTTATCGAAAGTCTGTGATTTCCTATTCCTGCACCAGGTGATATACCGCTAGTTCCAATTTGTATTGTAGAATTCACCCTATCTAATTTTCTACTAGCTAAAGCATCAATACAAATTATGAGCTTTGGCTTAATCTTTTCAACAACTCCCTTAATTATCTCAACGGTTTCTATACCAGTAGTACCAAGAACCCCTGGGGCCATAGCACAAACTGGTCTAATATCATCATCAATTGACTCAGGAACCAATTCTTTTAAATGCCTGGTTACCATGAGTTTTGAAACAACTTTAGGCCCTAAAGCATCTGGTGTTACCATCCTATTACCCAATCCTACAACCAAAGCTGTCTCATTATTATCTAGCTTAACTAATTGAGATAATTCCTTAGCCATTGTCCTGCTCAAGGAATCCATAGTATCTGAGTCATAATGAGCATAACTTGGAATGTCTATAGTGATATAGGTACCCTTCGGTCTTCCTAAGGTCTTTGCACCTTCATCAGTTAAAACTTTAACTGTAGCTACTTTTACATCATCATCAACCTTTTCTAAATATTCAACGCCGTTTATCTCACTTTTATTTTGCTGTTCTATATATTCTTTAGCTTCCACAGCTAAATCAGTACTTATACTGTACATAAACTCACCATCCTAGGATTTTATTGTAATTTTCTTATAACATTACCTATAAATATATTATCTCTTATATTTTTTTTAATATTCTTGGTAATATTTCTAAGGTAAATTAAATAAAATATAGGTTCTGATTTTTTTCCCTTGAAGTAATTTGCATAAAGTGATATAATACATACGTTACTCGATTAAACAGCAATTCCCCAAGCTGTAAAACCTTATAGAAAAAGGTGGTGAAATTATGGCAAATATTAAATCAGCTAAAAAGAGAATTAAAGTTATCGAAAAGAAAACTTTAAGAAACAAAATGATCAAATCAGCTCTTAAAACTACTATAAAGAAGTTCGAAGTTGCTGTTGATGCTAAAAATGCTGAAGAAGCTAAGGCAAACTTCAACAATGTAGTTAAAGCTTTAGATATGGCGGCTTCAAAAGGAATAGTACATTCAAACAAAGCTGCTAGAAAGAAGTCAAGATTATCAGCAAAATTATCAGCTATGTAGGATAAATAAACCGGTTTTATAAGACCGGTTTTATTTCTTTTTATATTAATTTATTCTTAATAATATAGTGGCTAATATACGACTCTTCTATGGATGTCATTAAAAACTCCTTTAATATATATTTAAAGAGCTTCGTGGATTAAATATTATTCTTACCTTCTTTATAAAATCATAAATCAAAGTGTTCTTTTATAATTTTTGCAACACTTTCTGCTGAAAGATTAGAATTGTTAATTTTAATATAATTATCAAATAGTATCTCACCATCATTGCTAACACAACGATAATTCATGTCATCATTGATTAGCCTTTGATTAGAACTTTCAATATCTCTCTTTGAAGCCTTATGCTTTAAGCGATTTTCAGTAATATTTCTTTGTAATCTCACTTCTTGAGATGCAACAAGTTCCACATAATAAACATCAGCACCATTTTTTCTAAAGATATTAGTTACATGCTCAATATAATCCCAATCCGACTTTTGATTAAAAGCCCATATATATGTAAATATCAATCCATAGTTACTTGAGTTCGCAAATTCTTCAAAAATAACCTCTCTCATCCTAGCTATAGCTTTCCCATGAAAATCTCCAAACACTTCAAGAACTGGTTCGATGGTCATATGATTGTGAAATAATCGTAAACCTGTAATTTTCATAAGTTCTTGTCCAACTGTCATTTTTCCTACTGCTCCATCTCCGATTAAAAATACCAACTTCAAAAAATTTCCTCCTATACTACTTAACAACTCTTTTATGGGGCTCACGTGGTATTGTAAAAATTCCACTTTCTTATGATATCTTTTAAAAGATTCTTCAAAAAAACTTTATTAACCTCTACAACGCCACCAATGCTCACGATACCCATAAATAATAATGTATGCCTCCAATAAAATGCTGTAGATATACTTAATTTATTGTTAAAGTTTTTATTATATCTACTATTTAGGCCTTCTAAGCTAAAGCTATCTTTATTAATAACCTTTCTAGCTCTATTTTCACATCCACAGAAGAACTTTTAAGTATTCTTTCACTTTCTAAGCAATGACCTAAAATTTTCATCAATTTCTCTTCCGTAAATTTTTTACTTTGTGCCATCATCTTTTCAGCTATATAAGGATTAAGATGTAATTCCTTTGAAAGCACTTCTAAATTCTTTCCTTTTTTTGAACCAAGCTTCAGGCTTAATATTATTTTAAACTGTCTTTCTATCATAGATAGAATCACAGGAAACTTCTCACCTCTAAATATAAGTTCATTCAATATATCCAAGGCTACCTTTGTATTCTTTTGTGAAACATAATCCACTAGATTAAAGATATCACTATCACTTTTAGGTGGAGCTAAAAGAAAAATATCTTCTTTTGTTATAGTTCTTCCCAGAGCATAACAACAAAGTTTCTCTACTTCATTTATTATAATATCCATATTATTATCAAGCCCTGAACAGAAAAGTGAAAGTTCTGCTTTTTCTATTGGTTGGTTTCTTTCCTCAAAAAGTACTTTAACTTTTTTTTGTAGTGTTGCACTTTTAAGTTGTTTGAATTCAACAACTGTACACTTTTTCTCAAGAGCCTTAATCTTTTTACTTGCCTTATCTCTTTTCTCGTCAAAAACGTAATAAAGTATCAAGATGCAATGTTCTGGCACCTTATCTATATAAGCACTTATTTTCTTGAAGGTATCTTCCGCACTAACACCTTGTTGTTTTCCATCGTCCTCTAAAAAAACTGCTCTATATACAACTACAATTCTCTTTGAATCCATAAAAGGCAAGGTCTCACAAGAATTTATTATATCCTCAGCCTTTGATGTAATACCATCAAATTGTACATAATTTAAATCAAAAAAATTGGGATCTAACTGCTTTTTAGAAATATTTCTTATATTTTCTTTGATTAAGCTTTCATTAAAACCAAACAATATATATTTATTATCAATTTTATTGTTTTTTATATTCTCCTCAAGAACTAAAAAGTCTATCATTAATGTATTCTCCTTTGCATTCTTAAGGATATTTTATCATTTCTCATAAAAATATCAAAATTATTTCCGCTGACCATATCTATGAGTTTTATTATTGAAACTAGTCCATAAATTTTGAGATATATTAAAAACTCACTATTCTTTATTAGAAGTATATAAAAAATTGTATTTGTTATATACATTCTTAGCGAAATACAATACTTTACAACTTAATCAATACATATTAAAATTATTATTTAAGTAAGAATATGTTTATAAATTGTAATCATACTTTTATAAATCCAATTAATATTACCCGTCTCATTGGAGGTTTAAATTTTATGAATAATAAATTAACATTAGAAAACATGAAGAAACTACAGGAGGAATTAGAATATAGAATGACCGTAAAAAGAGCTGAGATAGCAAAAGAAAAACTAATTGCAGCAGCCCACGGAGATAGATCTGAAAATGCAGAATACAAAGAAGCTTGTGCAAATTATAGAGAAAATGATAATAGAATTCAATATTTATTAACTATGATTTCAACAGCTACCTTAATAGATGAACATACTGTAGATAAGTCAACTTTAGGAATTAATACTAAAGCTAAAGTTAGATTTATAGAAGATGATTATGAAGACGTATTAACATTAGTAACGACTATGGATTTAGATCCTGAAAATATGTACATAAGTATAGAATCAGATTTAGGCAAAGCACTATCTGGCAAAAAGGCTGGAGAAATAGTTACAGTCAATGCTCCTGAGGATATTTATACAGTAGAAATATTAGAAATATTATAATTTATTATCTTTAGCTTCAGTACTATATATATGAATAACTACAATTTTTATAGATGCTATCTATAAAAGCTACTTTCATCAGTTAACTAATGAAAGTAGCTTTATTATTAATATAAGTTTTCAATTTTAAAAAGTTATTTTATCTTCAAAAACTTAGTCCTGTTGATAAAAATACAGGTCTTATTTATCTTTTCCGTAATAGTTTATTAGACAACCAGCTAAGATTATATCTCTTTCATCCTTTGTAAGGTTCTTGAAGTAAAGGGTAACTTCTTTAACTCCTTTAGAACCTACAAGTTTAGCTTTGATTTCTTCTTTGCCAGCTTCTACAGCTGCTCTTATGCCTTCAACGAAAACATAATCACCGTTTTCGATACCAACGCTGTTTTCTTGATCAATTGTGAATGGAAGCATACCCCAGTTTATTAGATTGCTTCTATATCTCTTAGTTGCGTATTCTACTGCTATATTAGCAGTTCCGCCTAAAACTTTTTGGCATGAAGCTGCTTGTTCTCTAGCAGAACCGTCACCTGGTTTGTTTGCATAAACTACGCTACCAAGACCTGTGTTCTTTATCATATCTTCTGTAGCTTCAACTTGGTCAAATACCTTCTTTAATTCTTCTGGAACTACACCATTTTGTAATTCTCCATTTAAAGCTTGTGTAGCTTTTGCTCTTTCTACATATAATGGCTCTTTTCTTGATAATGTGAACTCAGCTAATTTTAATGGATTTGAACGGTATGAAGAAGTTTCTCCTGATGGAATTAATTCATCAGTAGTAGTAACTTCATCATAGATTACAGCAGCAAATTTTAATAGCATATTATCTGCTAATTGAGGCATCTTTGGCCAATCTGTTATGTTCGGTCCAAATTTTAAATCTAAGCTTGTATCTGCTTTGCCATAACCTTGGTATACTCTATTTCCATAGATGTTACCATTAAAGCTATATGCTGTTGAGAATTCTGGTATATAAACTTCAGTAGCTGGTGTTAATATACCACCATTTAATGCTGTTGCTGCTATAGATGTTGCATCCATTAATGCTACAGCAGCAATTTGTCCTGCACCCGGTTTTGAACCTTCTCTGCTTGGGAAGTTTCTAGTAGTATGTCTTATACTAAAACCGTTGTTATTTGGAACGTCTCCTGCACCAAAGCATGGTCCACAGAAGGCAGTTTTCATTACAGCTCCACTTTCCATTAACTTACCTGCTGCACCGTTTTTAAGTAATTCTGAATATACAGGTTGACTAGATGGATATACGCTTAAGTTGAAATAATCTGATCCTACAGATTTTCCGTCTAAAATAGCAGCCATCTTTGTAATATTTTCAAAAGTACCACCAGAACATCCTGCTACGATACCTTGATCAACTAAAATTTTACCATCGACAATTTTATCTGCTAAACTGATTCCGTCAACATTTCTTAAAATTTCTTCTGCATTTTCATTTAATTCTTTTATAGTATATACATTACTTGGATGGAAAGGTAATGCTATCATAGGTTGTACTTTACTTAAATCTACTCTAACCATACCATCATAATAAGCTACACTACCTGGCTCAAGTTTAGCATAAGCTTCTGCTCTACCATGAGTCTTATAATATTCTTGAACTTTTTCATCTGTAGCCCAGATTGAAGATAAACAAGTAGTTTCTGTAGTCATTACATCAATTCCGTTTCTGAATTCTACAGAAAGATTTTTTATTCCAGGACCAACGAATTCCATAACTTTATTCTTAACAAAAGCATTCTTAAATACTGCACCTATTATTGCAAGAGCAACGTCTTGAGGTCCAACCCCTAGTGCAGGCTTGCCTTCTAAATAAACAGCTATAACTTCTGGATAATCTATATCATAAGTCTTGTTTAGTAATTGTTTTACAAGTTCTGGTCCGCCTTCTCCTACAGCCATAGTTCCAAGAGCACCATAACGAGTGTGGCTGTCTGATCCAAGTATCATATTTCCACATTGAGCCATCATCTCTCTCATATATTGATGAATAACAGCTATGTGAGCAGGTACATATATACCACCATATTTTTTTGCTGCTGAAAGACCAAATACGTGGTCATCTTCATTGATAGTTCCACCTACAGCACAAAGACTATTGTGGCAGTTAGTTAATACGTAAGGTAATGGAAATTCAGTCATTCCGCTAGCTCTAGCAGTTTGAATAATTCCTACATATGTTATATCATGGGAAGCCATAGCATCAAACTTAATTTTTAAGTTATCCATATTTCCTGATGTATTGTGTTTATTTAAAATACTATATGCTATCGTATTTTTCTTAGCTTCTTCTATATTTATGTCACTTTTATAATCTTCTCTATATTCACCATTACAAAGATAAACACCTTGCTTAATCAAATTTACCATTTTCAAAGCTCTCCTTTACATTTTAATCACTCTCTTGTTATTATAAATAAAAGACTTTAATTTGTATAGTGAATTATTTGAATAATATTAATTCATATTTTCGATAGTAAAGGAGGAAATGTTTTTGAATTACGATTTTTACAAAACCTTTGTAATTCTAGCAGAAACAAGAAACTTTTCAAAAGCAGCTAAAAAACTTAATATTGTTCAATCAACAGTATCAAATAGAATAGGTGAGCTTGAAAAATATCTTCAAGTCCCATTATTTAATAGAACCAATAAAAACGTTGAACTTACTCAATTTGGAACTAACTTTTTACCTTATGCCAAAAGAGTAATAGCTATTGAAGAAGAAGGAATTTCTCATTTACACAAATATAATTATAAGAACACCATAAAAATAGGAGCTGTTCATTCCCTCTATTATAGATATGTTGAAAAGATAACAAAATCCTTTATGGGCACTAACCACGACACTTCCGTAAAGGTGGTTATTAACCATTCAAATATACTTATGGAAATGCTTGAGGATAACCTCATTGACATAGGCTTTGTATACCAAAAACCAAAATCAACTAAACTACATTGCATTGGTACTTTTAGTGATGATTTTATATTGGTAACAAAGAATTCCCCTGAATTTTTAGATACAATTTCTTTGGAACAATTACCTACTCTAAATTTACTTCTAGCAGACTTAGGTAACGACTTTCATCAATGGCTGGAGACTAAGCTAAAGCGAAAGCTTGATTACAGGCTTTATGTTGACCAAATGCTTGAGCTTGTGGATTTTCTATATGAGGGCTTTGGATATGCATTTATGTTAAGATCATTGACTAAAGATTTAATTTTTGAAGGCAAATTGAAAGAAGTCAAAATTAATAACTATTCCCCTTATATAGTTAACGGTTATGTATTTGTTGATAAATCTAAAATAAAGAATCCTTCTGTTGATTCCTATACAAAACATATTATTGATATAATATAGCTCCCGTTATATAGATATATCATTGAAATCTATATTGAATGCAAAAGTTTTTATTCTTAACACTATTCCCCATGTTAATAAACTTAATGAATAAGTTAATGTTTAACTCTAGCACGCTATATTTTAGGTAGTATTTTTATGCTATATAGGTTTCAATAAAGAATTTTAATAGGTATAATAGTAAATTTCTTTTAAATTATTTATAATACTATTTTTTTATCCAATAAATAATAGTATTATAAAACAGTACATTTAGTGAATAAATTCTTAGGAGGTACTCTTTTTGCAAAAAAAAATTATTTTTCCCGTACTATTATCCTTTTTACTTCTTTGTAGTTGTTCAAATAGCCCAACAGTTCAGAATACTGACAGCACAGTTGTAAAAAAAGAAAAACAAAACAATACTAATATAGACAAAGAAAAGTCAGAGAATAGCAACACAGAAATTGAAGAAAACTCCACGAAAAACACTGATAAACCTGCTAACAATCCTGGAATTAACGATAACGCTACTGTAAATAATCCTACAGTAACCACAACTTACAAAGCAGCAAATCAAGGTGTTCCTGTAATCATGTATCATTCAATTGCTTACGAAGAAGGAAATCCAGCACGATTACCAGTGGAAAACTTTAAAGCACAAATGCAGTATTTAAAAGATAATAACTATACAACTTTAACCTTAGATGAACTTTATAAATATTACACCGAAGATTATCCTATTCCAGAAAAATCTGTAGTTTTAACCTTTGATGACGGCTATGATGACAACTACACATCAGCATACCCAATATTAAAACAATTCGGTTTTAAAGCTACAATATTTTTAATATCAGATTTTATTGATAAAATGCCTGGATATTTAAATTCGACCCAAGTAAAAGAATTAAATGCAAACGGCATGTCCATAGAATGTCATACAGTTGATCATCCTCATCTTGACCAATTAACTGTTGATCAACAAAAATTAGAATTAGAAAATTCAAAACAAGCTATCGAAAAGTTATTAAACAAACAAGTAAAATACATAGCTTACCCTTATGGTGGCTATAATCAAGATACTCTCTCATTAGTATCGCAGTTAGGCTATTCCCTTGCCTTTACTACTGATGGCAGATGGTCTGAAAAATCTGATGGTTTAGTAACTCTAGATAGGGTATATATCAGTGGTTTTGCACCATTAGAAAAATTCATTACTAGAATAACTGACCCAAATTATGATAATACAGATTAAAAACTATAATACCTAAATAGCGAGGTAGCATAACTATGAAAAAAAAGAAGATCCCTTTTTTTAACCTTCTTATATTTGCGATTTTAGTAATAACAATTGTCCTTGCTGTAGTGTTTTTTAAACATAACACTATTAGTGATAACTCTAACAGCAATACATCAATTGAAAAAACAAAAAATACAACGGATACTTCAACTGAAAAAGCTAAGGATATCACTAATGCTTCAACAGAGAATACCGATAACAACGCTGCAATAAACAATTCTCAAGGCAATAATTCTGCTACAAAGAAAGAAGACAATACAACAAAGGATGATTCTGCTGAAAAGTATGAACAAGCTTTCAATCTTTTCTTTGCAAATGACTATGAAAAATCCATAGCTATCGCAGATGAAATATTATCACAAAATCCAAACTATTATATGGCCTACAATATAAAAGGAATTGCCCTTTGCTATAAAGGAAATTTTCAAGAAGGCATAAAAAACATAGATAAATCCCTTGAACTAAAAGCTGACTTTCCTTATGGACGCTTTAATAAAGCATTAGCTTTAGAGCTTTTTGGCTACTATGAGGACGCTTTAAAGGCATATGATAAAGCTCTACAGGTTGACAAAAGCAACCCTTGGATCTATTACGGTATCGCTAGTATTTATGGAAGATATGGTGATGTAGAAAATACCATTAAGTATATGTCAGACGCTATAAAGTTAGACCATAAAGTAAAGGAAGAAGCTAAAACAGAGTCTGACTTCGACAATGTAAGAAGTAGCAACAAATTTAATGAATTAATAAACTCTTAAATATCTATCTCTTAAGCATAATATATTAGCTTAAGAGATATTTTATTTACGAAACATAATAGAACCACATCTATCTTAATGGATTTTACAGCTTTATTTCATATACGTCTCTATTTTTCATTCACAAAATATAATAAGCTAAAATTATTAACCAAAGAACATTTCTTAGCTATCACAAGGCCTCTACGCCTTAATATAAAAAAGCCTTGCCTCCCAAAAATGATATTGTATAAATAGTTTTTGGTGTGTATTCATAACCTTCTATATAACTAGTTGGCAATACAACTAGCTTTTCACCTTTGTTTTTATTCTTGATATTTTTATCCTCTGAGAACTTATAAGAAAAATCTTTTGTACTACCTTCTAATGATAAAGTTATGGCTTTTTTTTCGCCAAATTCGTCCTTAGAGATACAATCCAAGTTATCTATTTTTAATTTAAACTCTCCTATTTCTAAACTCCCCTTCTCCGTATTATCCTTAACCATATCTACCTGCATAATCTCCTTTATTTGATTTTCTTCCTTTGTACTTTTTATCCTAGAATCTAAATATAATTCTGAATAAAACTTATATTTTGCGATGATTCCACAAGTACTTTTATATTGAATTACTTCAAAGGTTGGAATAAAGCAATATGTTCTAATTATCATCATTAAACAAAGAATAACAGGGAGACATTTAAAATTTCTATACCCTCTCTTGTAAAGAATAAAACTTGTATAGATTAGTAACATTGATATGCCTTCGAAATAACCTCCATGCAGTTTTCTTGGCATTATCATATTTAAAAAATGACTGATACCTCTTACTGAAAAAAATAGCACTTGGACCAAGTAAGCTATACAATTAAAAACTGGAGTCAAAAAATATGCTACAATAAGACAATTCCCCACAATAATAATCAAGGAATAAACTGGTACTAAAACTAGATTTGCTAAAACTGAACCAATTGCAATATTATTAAATACCATTAGCATATACGGTATCGTTGTGACTTGAGAACTAAAATCTAATGCCAAAGATTCCCTTATTGGACTTGGAACTTTATATAAATATCTTTCAATTTTACTATTAAAAATTATTATTCCTAAAGTAGCCAAAAAAGACAGGTTAAATCCTGCTCCTATGATTTCATAAGGCTTAAAAAGTAAAATTAAAATCGCTGCTAAAGATATAGAAGATACACCGTCATAATTCTTAAAAGCTTTTCTTGATAGTGTCAGTATACTTATCATAATAAAAGCCCTTATCGTGGCATTATTGGCTCCAGATAAAAAAGTATAAAAGAACACAATCAAAAGAGCAAACCATTCCCCCTTGATTTTTTTCAAAAGGGAAAAAATTATAGCAAGATTAAAACCTGAGACACACATAATATGAATTATCCCAAATTCATTAAACTGATCTATATCCTTATCCTCAATATACGCTTTATCACCAAGGCACAATCCAACAACTAAGCCACTATTCCTCTCTCCAATGGCATCAGCTAACTTTTTATAAAAATTATATTTATAATCCTGTATTTTTGATATAAAATCTTCTTTACCTTTAGCAATTTTATCTACAACTACAAAACCAACTATTCCATCCTTTACCTCTATGTTTTTTCTATATTCTCCAGCTATAATATAGGTTTTATTTATTAAAAGTTTCTCCTCTTTAATGCTGTAGAGTTTTAAAGTCCTTCCATTATATCTTGCTATAGCATTGTTTCCATAAGTTCTTTCAATCCTAACTTGGTTTATAAAATCTTTTTCTACTTTAGGATTAAAATAATATCCTGAACAAACTAATCCAAGAATAAAAAAAGCTAACATAATTAATGCATAACTTTTTTCTATAACCCAAAAAGCTAGTATTAAAAATATCATAGGTAAAATTAGTAAAAGCCTTAAATCCTCTAAATAAAGACAATATGTAGTTATACCAATAATAAAAGAAACCGCATAATAACATAATGGTTTCTCTAGTTGATCCTTATACATAAAAAAACACCTCTAAACAAGAGTATGTCCACTTGCTTAGAGGTTAAACAATGTTTTATATATTTTTTAAAAGTTTTCTTTGAACCTAGGTATAATATAAAGGAAAATTACAGAAACAAGCATTAATCCTAACTTTACAGCATGATTAATTAATATTTCATAAAGATTAATAAAATCTACACCTAAAATCATTCCAATAACATAGGTACAAATAGAAATCATGAGTATATTAAATAAGAAATACATAAATCTCTTACCTTTGCCTATAATAGAAAACTTATTTTCCATTATAAGTTCAACCATTAAAAGCATTATTAGTCCTACAATAGCTTTATACTTATCATCTGCACTTATTAAGAACATAGTTAACGTTGGACTAAGAACAGAAACCACAGAATATGATATGATTCTTATAGTATTTTCATTAGAAAACAACCCTTTATCAATACCATATTTTTTATGATTAATAATTTCTGCGCTGGAATAATTTCGTATAAGCTTAATACACAAGTATAAATAATAGAATATTCCTAAAAAGAATATTGCTGCACTAGGAAACTTTATTCCTAAAACCATGTTTGCAATAAAATTAAACAATGTATTAGAAATAGTTATATAAAACGCAATCAAGAATAATTTCTGCAAAGAACATAAAACCTTTTTAGAGCTTATTATAAGATCTATTATTTTGCTATAGCTATTTTCACCTATAAAACCATCGCTTAATTTTTTTGCAATAAAGCTGCAATTATTTCCTACAGACAATGAAACATTTCCTTCTTGAAAAGCCGGAATATCTGCAAGGTCTGAACCAGTAACTGCGATATTAGAACCAACACCCTTTAATATTTTCACTATAGAATGTTTCTGATTATGGTTTATCTTACAATAAACCTTTGTTTTTTCTATAACTCTTTGGAATTCACCTTCATCACTGTTTTCAAGTTCTACACCACTTACTACTTGATCAACGGAAGTTGCAAGACCTACAGATTTTGCAAAGGAAAAAGCAGATAACTTATTGTTGTCACAAACGACGATAGGTTCTATCCCTGCAATCTCACCTTGTTCTAGCTGATAATCTAAATATGGCTTTTCTGGATTTTCAAAACCGATTATCCCAACAAACACGAGATTAGACTCAATATTTTCTTCTACAGTTGGTTGATAATTAAAATTTCTATATGCAAAAGCTATTACTTCGAGATTATTAGCTGCCATCTTTGCACTATGTAGCTTTATTTCATTTATGTCCTTTGGCGTTATTTCTACCTCTATACCTTTTTTCATTATAAATCTGCATCTCTTAAGAATTTCATCTACAGAGCCTTTTGTATGTGCTCTACAATTATTCTCTATTCTATCTACAGATGTATCTATTTTTTTACCATTATCATAAGGTATATAAAATACTCTTGGGCCTCTAAATTGAATCTCTTCCCAATCAATTCTTAATTTTTTACAAAGTCTTATTAATGCCACATCATACAAACTACCATTTAATTTTAGTTCATCTTCTATATTAGAAATCTTTGCATTATTACAAATAACCCCTATTTCAATAAGACGCATTTGGTTATAATCATCATCTTTTCTAGTGAAATGTTGATGAAATTCATCATCACTATAATATTGCAAAGCAATAGCAAAATCTTCCGTTAAAAAACCAACCTTATCTATAATCATAGCGTCCACACTTGTCAATTTTAATAGTGAAGATAGTCTACTCATATGTACATTATCTTTTTTCAAATGTCTATCATAAAGAAACCAAAGTAAAAATACGCATAATAATAACGGTTGTGCATAGCTGTAAAGAGTATTTGCTGTAACACCGAAAATATCCTTAGTTCTTATAAAACTAATAATAACTTCTATAATAGCTAATGCTAGTGTTATTTGAGCAATAATATTGGTAGCATCAAAGATCCCCTTAAAAAATCTCTCACTTTCCTCAGTTGAACTATTAAGGTGTGTCAAAATACTTCCCATCTGTGTAGCATCACCTACGGCAACTGCTACTGCAGTAACTTCACCAGCAATAATAAAAGACCCTTTAAATAAACAATTTTTTATCTCGCTTAAAGTGAATACTTCTTCATCTATTCTCGTATGATACTTCTCAACAAGTTCATTTTCTCCAGTCAAGAGAGTTTCTTTTACTCTCAATTTTTCTGAGGAAATAATTCTTGCATCTGCTGGACACATATCGCCTTTCCTCAATAAAAGTATATCTCCAACAACAACATCCTTAGCAGAGATTTTTATATCTACACCATCTCTAAGAACCCAAATTTCATTATCATTATATTTATTAAAGATTTTATAATTGTTTTTCTCATTAATTTCATCCTTTAATATAAATGCTATTATAGCTAAAAAGATAACAGTACTTATGCCTCCAGCAATTAAATCATTCTTATAAAAAGAATAAAAACTTAACAATATAAATACAATACCCCAACTATTAAATAAAATCTTTAAGGATAACTTCCAAAAATTCTTAGGATTGACCACTTTTATTTCATTACTTCCATAGATTTTTCGCTTATCTCCAATATCTCCTGATGATAAACCATAGATTTCACTTGTTCCAATTTTTTCAACAACTTTATTCCAGGAAAGTCGATACCATTCTCCCAAACTCTTTCCCCCCAGTCAAATAATTTTTCATATTACTAATATATCATATTAGTTATCGTTGATTTTATTAATGTATTTAGCACCTTCATTGAAGTTTAGCTTTTTTTCATAAAGCTAGTTATATGTATCTATTTCACTTCTATGGAATCTTTTATTTTTTCAAAAGTCTTTTCACCTATGCCACTAACATTTTTTAATTCTTCAATGGTTTTAAAAGGACCATTTTTCTCTCTATATTCTATAATCTTTTCAGAATAAGTCTCTCCTATACCTTTTAAAGACATTAATTGTTCCTTTGTTGCTGTATTTATATCAACTTTTACATCGGTTTTTTCTGTACTAGTGCCTTTATCGTCACCTTTTTTATTATTGCTTCCAGCACTATTATTACTTGAAATTATATTATTTACAGCAACAGCATTTTCTATATGATCTCCTACTTTGTATACGACAACGCTATCTTCATCTTTTAACTTTAAAGCTTGATTAATAGTTTTATCAGCATTTTCAGTTAATCCTCCTGCTGCCTCAATTAAATCCCTAATTCTGCTTCCTTCATCCAAATCATATATTCCTGGATTTTTCACCTCACCTTGAACTTGAACTACAATTTTTGATGAACCTTGCTTTTTTGAATCATCAACCTTACTTTGGCTTTCTTCCGTATTCTCTCTTTTATTTTCTTGTTTATTCTCTTGTTGATTTTCTACATTTAAACTCTCCTTCTGAAATGAAGAATCTTCTGAAGTATCTATCATTACTTCCATATCCTTATCTGTAATAACCTTAGGCTGAGATAATTTATAACCAACAGCCATCATAATCACTAACAATATAACAACTGTAATAGATCCTATTAATTTCTTATTTTTGTCCATAAATATACCTTTCAAATTAAGCTTATATTAGTTGAACTAAAATTATATACATAAACTGTGAATTTTTACTTGTACTTTTAATCCAACGAGTATATCTTTATATATCTCCATTTCCCTTTAGTTTCAAACAGACTTAACTTAAAAATAAACTATTTTATGCAACATGTTTTGAGTTTCATTATATTTTCATGTGCACTGTACATAAATTAAAACAAAAAAGAGAGTTGTAGTCATAAATTCTCAACGCCATCTCTCTTAAATCAATATAAAAATCTACTTTAATAAAATTTAGTTTTGCCTTCCTTCAATTGCACATAATAAAACAGATGTTGCTATTGCTAATCTTCTATCTAAGATTTTATTTTTGTCTAAGGAAAAATCAATATCTATCTTTTGAATAAAAGGATTAAACTTTTGTCTAAATTCAAAAACCATTTGCCCTTGTAAGGTTCCAATAAAAGCTTGAGGAACTAGATTAGTTAGAAATCTTCTTACAATGGCCAAAGCTGTACTATCTTCTTGTATATTTCCAACTTCATTATCATTACAATCAAGAATTAGCCATTCGTCTTTTAGTATAGACTTTAATCCTTTTCTTTTTAGAGCTCCAATCTTTTCTCCTGTTATACTATCATAAACATCATAAATTGCAGAGATATCTATAACGCTTCTAGCTCTGATAAAAATCAATTCTTCCAGCATATCTTCTCCTGTATAAATCTTTATATCTTCCTTCAATTTAAAACCCTTTTGATTTACGTAAAATTGAAGTTCTCCATCAGGATTGTAGATATGAAAGCTAGCTCCTACAAATCTAAGTACCTTTCTTCTTATCATATATAAATCATAATTATAACGTTGTTGTAACATTAATTTTCCCCCTAATTTAACCTGATTCATCTTAACTTATCGACCTTGGCATTTCACCAAAATATTTTTTAACTACCTCCCTAATGGTACTTATATTTTCCGCATATACTTGTTGTAGTTCGCTTATTTTCTTATTATATTTTTCATCTTTTGTATCGTTAAACCTCTTGTTTAGATACTGATAATAAGCTTTATATGCATCATAATTATATTTTTCTGTACTTATTAATTTATGATAATAGTAATTTGTATTTTCTTCATCCCCTATAGCTTCATGGGTAAAAGCTAAATTAGCTATTACAACTGGATTAATTGGATTAAGCTCCTCAGCCCTTTTAAAACTATCTATTGCTTCCTTAACCATGTTCTCATCGCCCGTTTGTCTATATTGATAATTATAGGAGATTCCCAATTTTAAATATATATCACTATCAACAGGCATAACCCCTCTAGCAATCTTATAAACATTTATAGCGCCAAGGTAAGAGCCAGTATTACTTAGTTTATCTCCAATATAGTAGCAACTACTTACAAAAGAAATATAAAAACTAAAAATTAAAGTAGGCACTGAAATTATTAATTTTATGTTCTTTAGATTTAATATATCAGTAGAATCATTATTAAAAACAAAAATCATTAAAATTAATATAAAAGTTATGCTATAAGCAAAATCAAAATCTAATAAACTATGAAGAAATATAGTTATATATATAGATAAATAGAGATACTTATTCTTATCTTTACTTTTAAATACCACTATTCCACCGAATATTGCCAAGGAAATAAAAAGTATCATCCCTATTATTCCAATATCATATCCAACTTGCAATATAGAATTATGTATATATCTTACATCATACCAAGCACATTGATCTACTACTTGCCTATACTGGAAGGAATTTATTCCAGAACCAAAAGGATTCTTCAAGATATGTTTTGTAGCATCTTGAAAATAATAAATTCTTTGTTGAAATTCTCCAGTATGTAATGAAACTCCTTTTAGTCTTTGAGCAAAATTTGTATTAAATAAAAACATAGCTGGAACACTTAAAGCAACTAAAACAATAGCAGCAATATTTTTATACTTTGCATGGATACTATTCAATACTGGATAAATGATGATAAGAGCTATAGGAAGTATAAATACAACTCCAACTCCACCCTTTTCAATAAGGGCATAAATAATAGCAGCAATAATTAAGTTTAGTATGTTAAGGAATCTTTGCTCTTTTTTCTTCCAGTTAATTATTATCATCAACAATACATATATCCCCAAGTAAAAAAGCGTACTTCTTGATCCAGTAAATAAAACACCTATAATTAAAATGATTTCTATGATATCGCTTAAAAACTTATTTTCTCTAATATTATTAAAATACACTCCTACTAAAAGTAATAAAGCATATGTATTTGCATACCCTATATTACCATCAATTCTATTTGCAAGAACTCCACCTTTTAAGATAGCTCCTTGAATAAAAATATAAAACAATGAACTAAGAGCTAATGCATAGGTGGACCAATTAATTATATTAGCCTTTTCTTCTTTCCCATCTTCTAAAATAATATAAAAAATTACACTACCAACATAAATTGCAAGACCCTGCATTGACTGGGTTAAACTATTTGTAAAAAATAAAGATATAATTGCAAAAACTGAAATAGATAAAAGTATGAAAAAATATTTTTTATTCACTTTTACCTCTTTTATAAACACTAATAAATATATGACACCTATTAAAAGTATCAATGAGTTGGCATAATCCTGAAACAGAAGCTTATATGGTATTAATATTGTTATTAAAATTAATACTAATAGGCTTCGATTTTTTATTAAGCTTTCACCCATAAAATAAAAACCACCTTTCTAGCATTTTCTAAAAACTTAAGTCTATAAGAATTGTATATGTTAATAATACAATAAAAGAGCGGAGATTCCTATATTTCTCACCACTCTTTTATGTTTATTTTGTATATGTAAATTACATTGTTGGCACTTAATCAAAACTCTATATGTAGGAGTTTTATTTTAAACTATCTATTTATTGATATACATATATCCAGTATAATCTACCACTAGAAGATGCTTATCATCTATTACTATAAAGTCTGAAGCATATTCAGTATTAAATCTATATTTTGTAATAAATTGATCCTTTTCTAGTTTCTTTACAGCACCACCATCTAAAATCCAAATTTGTCCTTTTTTATCAATGTCTATTTTAGTTGCTCTACTTAGGCCATTATCTGAACCATATAATTTCGAAGTGGCCTTATCACCTTTTATTGAAACTTTCATAACTCCCCTATTATATGTCCAATTTGAATAGTCATAGCGATAAACAGTTAACCAAATATTATCTTGGTTATCTATTTTAAGCCCACTATAAACAAATGCATAGTCATTAGGCATATCTACTTTATATGTACTTACATTATTATTTTTATCAATTTTTACAAGGCTATAGTTGCTAGGTGAACTTGTCCAGATATTACCCTTGCTATCAGTATCAAAACCTCTTACTTCAGGTATTCCTTTTTCTTTTAAGTTTATTATACTTTCCTTATTATTTTTAAATGTTAATAAATAACTTCCTCCAGCAAACTTCTCATAAAAACTTGTATTATAGTACAATCCAATTACTATGCTTCCATCTTTTTGCAATGCTTCATTGGTATTAAGATATAGGTAAGTTATATTATTTAAGGTTGGGATCTTAACATCATATTCTTTTTTCTCTTTACCATTTTTTAAGTCTATAGATTTTATACTTCCATAAATTCCACTATAATCATAGGTATTATAGTTATAATTAAAGTTGTAACTATAATTATAACCGTAATTAGTGATTACATTATATCCATAGTTATGACCTTGACTGTAATAATAAGCTTTTCCATTTTTTACACCAATATAATTATCATATTTATTTTGTATATTTGTACTAATTGTTTTACTTGTTCCATCGGCGTTAATTTTTACAATCTTTTTAGTTAAATAATTTTTTGTTTCATCACTTGCAACTACTATAATTGAATCCTTATCCTTATCAACATTATGAATATACATACTTTGATAAAGGTAATTTAGATTATAATTTCCAAATCCATAGTTGCCATTATAATTTTGTGTTCCATAGTTGTTATTATAATTTATGATTCCGCCACTTTGATAATTACTTGTAAACTTTCCTTCTGCTTGAACTTGACTCACTAAGAAGTCTATAGGTGCAATTGTTAATAATAAAACATATACTAACAACATACTGAGACTTTTTTTCACATTCATAAAAATTCCTCCTTTAAAATTTTTTATTAATTATATGAATTTCACACCTTTATAGTAGCACAGCATAATTGATATATCTACCAATTATGCTATGTTTTATACTTTGTTTATAGACCTTTATACTTTCTTTATATTTGTTTATGTTTTGTTTATATTCATCTGAGCAGACTATATTCCCTTGTCATTATTTATTTGATATATAAATACCAACAGACTAACTATAAATATTAATTTTTTTGCTATTACGACAAAAAAGCAGCGACTTTTCTTAGCCACTACTTAAATTTAAAAAACTTTATTTTATTTTTTCTCTTTTCTTTGCTATTGAGATACAACTTACCACCATCATTATCGAAACTAAAGCTACTAAAGAAGCCATATCAGCCCAATATCCTGTCTGTGGTAAAAGTGATTTTGAAATTGGACTTTTCGTTATAGTACCACTATTTTGATTATCCGCTTTTATTGTACATTCCTTAAAACCAAAATTTTTCCAAATACTTTATCAACTTCTAAGATTTTTGCTTTGTTATTAATATATTTTAATATTTATGTACCTCCAAATTGTAAATTATTTTGCATCTAATACATCATTTTTCACTATGGTCCACATCTTGCAATTAGCATACTTTTACAAAACAAATGTAGCTAGTAGTGATATTTAAACTTCACTACTAGCTACATCTTACTTAATTTATTTTTCTTTTTCCTCGAAAAATTAAGGTAGTTCCAAAAGCAATCATTAACATCGATACCGTAAACAGTACTGTCATGTCAACAGGAGAACCAGTTTGTGGCAAAACATCTTTCTCGGTTTTTACCTCACCTAAATTATCCCCATTTATTCCGTTAGCTGTAACATCTTTTACTGACGTACTTGGACCTACTATCTTACTTACACCTAATATTGTAGCTTTGTTATTAATATAAGCATATTGTTTCATAGACTCTGCAACTACCAATTGATTTTCATCTACAACGTCAAAGTAATTTAAATCATAAGAATCAAATTTATACCTATCTACAAAGGAATTATTAACAAATTTCTTTGTGGTAGTTCCATCTAAAATCCAAAAATATCCCTCTTCATCAACTGTAATATCTTTCAAATCTGATATTCCTTGATTCTTACCATACAATTGCCCTACAAAGGTATTTCCACTTATTGAGAGCTTAGCAACTGCTGTAAATAATGTCGTTGTTGCAGAATCCCATTTATCAACTTTTGCCCATAGGTTACCTTTGCTATCGTGCATTACTCCACTTATAATTGAATATCCTTCAAGATCTACACTATAAACAGTAACACTATTATTACTATCTACCTTTGCAATCTTTGTATTATCAGATGTTGCCACCCAAGTATTACCTTCATTATCAGAGTAAAGTCCTATTACTTCCTGTATACCTTTATCATATAAATTTATGTTACTTTCTTTATGGTCTTTAACCTTTAACAGACTTTGTTTCATTGTTGGATTATCTATTGTACTGAATGTGTAATTTATAATAATTGAACCTTCACTGTTTAGTAATACACTTCCAAAAGCCACATCCTTAATTCCAGGAATGGCAGGTTTCTGTATATTATATATTTTTTCTTCAGTACCATCATTTAGATTTATCCTGTAAATTTCTCCCAATTCACTTGCATTCCCTATTTTTTTATAGTATGCTTTTCCATTATATACTCCTAGATAGTAGTCTTGCATAAATTTCATATTTGTTTTGACTATAGTGCTTGTTCCATCTTCATTCAAAACAATTAATTCCTTGCCACCATAATTCGGATTATCTCCAAATACTACAATTGCATTATCCATTCTTTGTACATCTTGTACGTAAAAATTTTGAGCATCGTAGTTTAAATTATAATTTTTGACACCGTTCCATTCGTTATTTCCACCAGACAAATTTTCTGCTTTTACTTGGATAGCTATAAAATTCATTGGTAATAACATTAATAATAGCACGTATACCAACATTAAACTTAAATTTCTTTTTAATTTCATTTTACTCCTCCACTCTTCCCATATAACTATAACTTATTTTCTTCAATAACCTCATATTTTCTATTTAAAATTTAAAAAAACTTATAAAAGATTAAGATATAATTTTAAAAATTACCCCTTATATAATTAGGCTTTAATCTATTAATAATATGGTAAAAGCGTAGTGCTTAATAGATTTATCTCTACTCCTTTTATTTTTTCTATTTGTTAATATACATATACCCATTATAATCTGGCACTAAAAGATTATGATAGCCTATTACTATAACCTCTACAGGATATTCTATATTAAAATTATACTTTATAACAAATTCATCCCTTTGTAGTTTCTTTACATAATCCCTATCTAAAATCCAAATTTATCTTTTTTATCTGGTTCTATCTTTTGAATCTTTATTTCTTTATGAATTTCACATATTTATAGTATCAAACTTCAATTAACCTATCTACTAATTATTTAACTTTTTATATTCTCTTTATACTAATTTATACTTTGTTTATAATCTTTTATAATTTATTTATCTTTGAGCTTATTCTAGCTAAAATGCTGCATTTCATTTGTTCTTATTCATCACTATTCTGTCATTAAAATAAACTCATACAAAGATCTAACCCCCGTCCATCTCCACTATTGAACTCTATTTTTTAATAAACACAAAAATAAAAAGCAGAGACATACATCTATCTCCGCTTTTAAAAACATTTTTTCATTACAAATTAACGCTATTCAGCTTTAACTTTTTTTCTTAAGATTAGACCCAAACCTGTTACAATCATTAGTGAAGCTAATGCTATTAAAGAGTTCATATCGATACTTGAACCAGTCTGTGGTAAAATCCCCTTAAAAACATCAGATTCCCCTAATATAAACTTACTAAAATGTGGAGTCTCAAAGGTGAAAGTTTTATTCTGCTGATCATATACTCCACCTAAATTCTCTACTGTTCCAGCTTCTTCATTGTAATTAAATGCTGATAACTTGCTTATATCCGTTCCTTCAAGTTCTTTATCAGTTAAGGTTATAGAAATTTTAGCTTTACTATCATTACTAAATTGATGCATATCCTTTATCTTTTTTCCATCTTTATCGTAAATAGCAATTTCAAACTGGAATACCTTTTTTACGCCTTTACTTGTTGTTAATAAGCTATCCTTATTCAAAATCTCTTTAAAGGATAAATAAGCACCTTCTCCAGCTCCAGTAAAATCAATTGCTTTTATTGGTAGTAATACATCAACACCAGGCGCTTTAAATTGCAATTTTCCTCTACCATCCTTGATAGCTTCAACACCTATTCTTGTCTCTATTACCGATGTATCTGTTAAGTTGGCAAATTCTATTACATTTATTGCATCATCATCAATGTCGCTTTCATGAACTTTAATAAGTACTGATCCATCACTATTTTTGCTTCTTTCAGTTTTAAGATTAACCTTTGTATAAGAAATGTTATCTATCTTTGGTTTTCTATCTTTTGCTGATTCATTATTTATATATATATACGATGTATTCTTTATCACTATAAGATGATAATCATCTATAACACTTATGCTAGTTCTGTTCCAGTCATAAATCTTTTGACCCCAGTCATAAATCATATACTTTGTTACAAACTTATCACTTTCAAGTTTCATTAGTGAGTAAGAATCACTTACCCACATTTGTCCATTATCATCAGTACAAATTGCAACTGGCTCTTGAGAGTTAAAGTATTTTTTCGCTATGAGCCCATTTTCACTTTGTGATATCTTAACTAAATTATTTCCTTGCGTTTGTGTCCATATATTATCTTGTTTATCTATATAAAGCTCATTAAATGGATTTAACTTATCTCCATCAAGCTTTACAGAAAGTTTTTCGATATTATTCTTGGCATCAACCTTCGCTAGTGGAATATCCCCTATACAATCAAGCCAAATATTTTCCTTGCTATCTATTGCAAATCTAGGTATAAACTCTACGCCATTTCCTCTAAGATCTATTAAGCTTTGTTTTCCATCTTTTATTTTTATAAAAAATCCATTACATGTAAATTCACTAATTTGGGTAAAACACTTTAAAACAATAGTCCCACCTTTTGCTACATTTTTTCCTGCTGCAGCACGAACATCTGTTATGCCATAGCCTTCTGGGATTTGAACATCATATATTTTTTGTTCTGCCCCTGTATATAAATCTATTGAGCTAATATTCCCACCATTTGAACCATAATTATAGAAGTATCCTTTTCCACCTTCTGAACATATATATCCATTTTGGAATTTAGTACAACTATTAATATAATCGTCAATATTTGCATAAGCATCTTTAGGGTTATCTTTAACTATTTTAATTGTACCATCTGAATTAACACGAATTATTTTACCATTTGAAAATAAAAACGTTATGTTTCCTTCCCTATATGTAATACAGCTTCCATAATTACCGATATAATCAAATAAATTATTATATTGATAATTTAAACATTGATTGTTCCCATCTACATCACAACTTTCAATCCACCCATTCTCCGTTGCATTAACTTGCTGCGCCAAAAAATTTGTAGGCAACATGGTTATCAGCAAAAGATATGCTAACATTAAACTAAAATTTTTTTTAAGTTTCATCCTCATCTCCACCTTTGTTTTTATAATAACATATAACATGATTTCTCTTGCTTAGAATACCATAAAAGTCTTCACTTCTCCACGATTTAATTTATAGTTTATACTTATTTTATAATTTTTAATATATCTAAGTTATATATGTATTTTTTACTAAAACAAGTAATTTATCTTATATACTTGAAATAGAGTTAAAGTTTTTTATATAATTGGAACTAATGTTATCTTATGTATTTTAACAAAATCTAAAATTAATAAAAAAGCATCCTAGAATAATCCAAAAATTTATTCTAAGATGCTTTTATTTTCAAAGCTATTATTACATATTTACTCCTGAATAAGCTTCTTCTCCATGAAGTGAAACGTCTAAGCCTCTTGTTTCTTCCTCAGAAGTTGCTCTTAAATTCATTACAAAGCTCATAGCCTTAAGTATTAAGAAAGTCATTACTGCTGCATATAAGCCAGTTGCTAAAGTTGAAATTAAGTGAGCTTTTAATAATGAAAAGTTACCATATATTAACCCATCCGCACCAGCTGAATTAATTGCTTTTGATGAGAAAATGGCTGTAGCTATTGAACCCCATATCCCCGCAACACCATGACATCCAAATGCATCTAATGCATCATCGTATCCAAGCTTACGTTTCAACATAGCTATTGCGAAAAAGCTTAATGCTCCTCCAATTAATCCTATAAATATTGCAGACATTGGACTTACAAAACCTGCACCTTGAGTTATTGCAACAAGTCCAGCAATAGCTCCACTTATTGTTCCTAACGCTGTTGGCTTCTTGTGTAAAATCCATTCACAAGCTACCCATGCAACTGCTCCAGCTGCTGCTGAAGTATTGGTTGTAACAAAAGCATTAACCGCTGTATAATTCATAGCAAGAGCACTGCCTGCATTAAAACCAAACCATCCAAACCATAAAAGTCCTCCACCTAATATCGCCATAGGTATGTGATGTGGTTCTGTTCTAGCTTTCTTTCTTTTTCCTACAAATATAGCTGCAACCAACCCAGAAACACCTGAATTTATTTCAACAGGATGTCCACCAGCAAAATCAAGGACTCCTAAATTTTTTAACCATCCGTTTGTTCCCCATACCCAATGAGCAATAGGGTCATATACTAAGGTACTCCATAAAACTATTAAAACTAAAAAAGCTGGAAAATTCATACGTTCTGCCACAGAACCAGAAATAACTGCTGCAGTTATTGCTGCAAACATTAATTGAAATACTACGAATTCCAATTGTGGTATTGTACTTGCATAATCTGCGTTAGGTAATATACCTATGTTATTTAAAAAGATCCAATCAAGTCCGCCTATTATTCCTTTTATATCTGGACCGAAAGCTATTGTATAACCTAATATAATCCATTGTATGGATATAACTACAAGAGCTGCATAACTATGAATCGTTATGCTTAATACATTCTTGCTTTTAACCATACCTCCATAAAATAAAGCCAAACCTGGCACCATCAACATTACTAACGCAGCAGAGAAGATTACAAAACCCATATCTGCACCATTCAACATGTCCATCTTTTTATTCCCCCTTGAATAATTTAAAATTGTAGTTACTGTTAATCTGGTTCATAAGTATAGTTCCAGTAAATTGAGCTCCTATTCATCCTAGAACTGAATAATGATAAAAATCAAAAAAGCGCATTCATTACTAAAGAAGGTACCTATCTTTTAATATAACTTCCTTAGGATTGAAAACGCCGTTGTTTCCTATAATTATTTGTAATTCACCTGAACACCTTTTTAATTATAATTGTATAGTTTCTACATGTCAATATTAATTTATCATATTTTTCGATATTTATATGATAGTTTAATATAAAATTAATTATTACAGTGAATATTTTTAATCTTATGAGCTGTTTAATTGATATTTTATCATTTCGCCACATTTCAGGTGAATATTTAAACTTATTACTTTATATCTTTAATAATCTCATTATTCATATGTTTTTAATACATATATAATTGCAATTTAAATATTTTATAGACTACTAATTAGGAATTATAAGGGGGGATTTTCAAATGTTCTGTAATTTATATAGACATTCCTTTTGTGGAATGCCTATATAAATGTATTCTACAACTAATTTTTCTATTTTACAGACTTACATTTCAAATTTAAATACAAAAACTTAATATAACTTTCAAAATTAAGACTATTTATAAAGTTTCTAGCATAGACACAAGGTTTTATAAATTATGAAGTAACCTTTAATATATACTCCATTAATCACCTTTCTTCTCTGAAATATGATAAACCTAAACTCTTAGGTGGTGCATTTTTTCTAGATTTTCTAGCTGAAATAAATACAAGAATAATCATTGTTGCGATATATGGTACTGCTGCTAAGAAGTATGGAGAAATAAATTCATTTGTTATTCTAAATGCTATTATATCAAGTCCACCAAAGAAAATCGCTCCAAATATAGCCTTTAGAGGATTCCAAGATGCAAATATAACTAACGCTACAGCAATCCACCCTTTTCCCGCAGTTATATTATCTTGCCAAGCAGGAACAGACACTAAAGATAAATATGCCCCACCAAGGCCACATAAAGCTCCACCTAAAGCTATATGAACATACTTATATAACTTAACATTTATACTAGAAGCATCTGCTGCTGCTGGATTTTCACCTACTGCTCTTAAGTTTAAACCCTTTGAAGTCTTGTATAGATATATAGCTAAACCAATAGCAAATAAATACCCTAAGTATACCAATGTACCTTGCTTAAAGAAAATATCACCGATAAAAGGTATATCAGATAATAAAGGAATTTCTTTAATAGCGAAAACTTCTTTAACCTTATCTGGAACCGCTTGACCTACTACATTTTTTCCAAGAAGGCTTGAGAAACCAGCTCCGAATATTGTTAATGTTAGTCCTGTTACCGTTTGATTTGCTCTTAAGGATACAGTTAAGAATGCATAAATCAAAGCTCCTAACATTCCTGCAACCATGGCAGCAACAACTGCAAGAGTTGCACTTTCAGTTTTAAATCCTACTATAAAGCCAGTAACTGCCCCCATGAGCATCATACCTTCAACACCTAAATTTAAGTGTCCAGACTTCTCTGTTATTATCTCACCAAGGGTTGCAAATAACAATGGAGTCGCTGCTACTACTGCTTGAGTTAAAAATGCTATCCAATCCATTATTTTGCTACCTCCTCTTTTAATTGTTGTTTTTTAGTAAATACTAACTTATACCGAGCAAAGAATTCACTTCCTAAAACGAAAAATAAAATAAGTGCTTGTATAACAGATGCAGCTGCATCAGGAATTCCAAAAGCAGTTTGAATATAAGAACCACCTTCAACTAAAGCAGCAAATAAGATTGAAGCAACTACTATCACTGGTCCACTTAAATTTGCAAGCCACGATACAATAATTGCTGTATTTCCAGCATTTCCAGTTACTTGTGTTGATAAGGTTTGAGATACTGCTGATGCTTGAATTACCCCTGCAATACCACAAATAGCTCCACTTAAAAACACTGCAAAAAGTACTGTTTTAGTTATATTTATACCCGCATACTTAGCTGTATTTTCACTTTCTCCTAAAACAGCTATCTCATAACCTTTTTTACTATGCTTCATAAAGAAATAATACGCCACTACTAACCCTACTGCTATTATCCAACCAATGTGAATACCAAAGACTTCTGGAAGTATAGCACTTTTCTCAAAACTAGCGATTTTAGGCATACCCTTTGCAGATGGATCCTTCCAACGCTGGAATTGAAGATATGTTACAAGCTTTAAAGCAACATAATTCATCATAAGTGTCATAATAGTTTCATTTGTATTAAACCTTACCTTCAAAACACCTGTAATTAAAGCCCATAAGCCACCGCAAAGAATACCAGCAAGCATCATGATTGGTATAAGAATTATACTTGGAAGGTTTGAAAAGTTAAGAGCAAAAAATGTTGCCCCTACTGCTCCCATAAGGATTTGTCCTTCTCCTCCAATATTCCAATACTTCATTTTAAAGGCTACACCACAACCCAAAGCTGCAATCAAAATTGGGATTGCTTTTTCTATTGTTTCTCCAATTCTACGTGGTGATCCAAATGCTCCCTTAAACATCGCCGCAAAAACACTAATTGGATTAAAGTTTAAGAAGATTAAGAAGATCGCCGCTAATAGAAGTGCTAATATAATTGCTACAGCTCTTATCTTTAATTCTGTACCTTTTTTTATATCCTCTCTTTTTATAAACCTAATCAATTTTCTTATCCTCCTCTTCTAGCCTTTGACCAACCATCATCAGTCCTAGTTTTTCCTTTGTAGCATCCTCTGCTTTTATAGTTCCACTAACTTCTCCAGCACATATAACCATAATTCTGTCAGCAAGCTCCATTAATACATCTAAATCTTCACCAACAAAAAGTACTGCATTGCCTTTTTTCTTTTCTTCATTAACTAAATCATATATAGTGTAACAAGTATTAACATCAAGCCCTCTAACAGGATAAGCCATTATTAGCACCTTTGGACTAGTACTTAACTCACGGCCTAAAAGTATCTTTTGTATATTACCACCAGAAAGATATCTTATAGGATAACTTATACTTGGAGTTTTTATTTCTAATCTTTTAACTAATTCCTTAGAAAGTTCTACAGCAGGCTTTCTATTTATAAGCATGCCTTTATTCTTGTAGTAGGATTTTAACAGAACATTATCTACCATATCCATGGATGCAACAAGTCCCATTCCTAATCTATCCTCAGGAATAAAACTCATACTTATACCTTTATCTATATAGTACCTAGCATTCTTGTCTGTAATATCTTCATCTTCAAAAAAGATTCTTCCACTTTTACTTTTGATTATTCCTGACACAACTTCGCATAATTCTTTTTGTCCACAACCAGCTATACCAGCTACCCCTAGTATTTCTCCAGCTTTTATATCAAAGGATATATTCTTTAAAACCTCAACCTTTTCATCATTTTCTACTACTAGATTTTTCACACATAACATCGTTTTGCCTGGTTTCATCTCTATTCTTTCTATAGATAAGTCCACTTCTCGCCCAACCATTAAATCAGTCAATTCCTTAGAATTTGTTTCAGCTTTATTTATAGTTTCTATAGTTTTCCCTTTTCTAAGAACAGTGATTTTGTCGCATATACTCATAACTTCGTCCATTTTATGAGTAATAAAAATAACTGCCTTTCCTTGATTTTTTAAGTTTCTCATTATTTCAAAGAGTTTTTCTGTTTCCTGTGGTGTAAATACAGAAGTTGGTTCGTCTAGAATTAACAGCTCTGCACCTCTATATAAAACCTTAAGTACTTCAAGATACTGCTTCTCACCAACAGTCATATCTGCAACGTATTTATCTAAATCAACGGTAATTGAAAACTTTTCTTTTATCTCATTAATCTTTTTTTCTGTATCTTTTTTAGAGCTGAAAAGTCCATGTTTTTGTCCTAATAATATATTTTCTCTTGCTGTAAGAGCATCAACTAATTTAAAGTGTTGATATATCGTCCCAACCCCAGCTTTTATAGCATCTTTAGGAGAAGAAAACTTAGTCTTTACACCTTTTATAAATATTTCTCCCGCATCTGGTGTATATACTCCTGAAAGAATATTAATCAATGTACTCTTACCTGCTCCATTTTCTCCAAGCAAAGCATGAATTTCTCCTGATTCTATAGATAAGTTTACATCATCGCTGGCTACGACATTACCAAATATCTTTTTTATATTTGTCATCTTAATAAAAGCTTGCTTGCTATTCATTATTTCCTCCTGATATGTGCTTATTTTCATCAATAAAGCACCTAAAATTGAATAAGAAGTCACATTTAATACTGACCATTTATTCATTTAAAGATGCCCAAAATCCTAACACTATAATATATTTATTTCGTATACTTTTCAAAACAACCTATACCAAACTACTCTTGTAGTAATTTTATTTAAACATATATCTATGAATAAGAACTGAAGGCAAAAGCCCTCAGTTCCTTTTATCATTTTATTAATTCTTAGGAATAGTTCCTTCTACTCCTTGTATAAACCAATCCATATTCCAAACTTCATCGTCTGACATTGCCTTACCAGCTTCAATCTTTACTTTACCATCTTGATCCTTCAATGGACCAGTAAATACCTTTAATTTTCCTGATTTTATATCTTCACGAGCAGTATCAACCTTTGCTTTTGCACCTTCTGGAGCATTAGCAGTAAGGGGTGCTAAATCAACTATTTCATTTCCCCAATATTGAGTTGATTTCCAAGTTCCATTGATGATAGCATTTATTTGATCAACATAATATGGACCCCAATTCCAAATAGCTGATGTCATATTAGCTTTTGGTGCAACTTTGCTCATATCTGTGTTGTATCCTATTGAGAATACGCCTCTTTCTTCAGCAGCTTGTTGTGGTCCTGCTGTATCTTGATGTTGCGTTATTACATCAGCACCAGCATCTATTAAAGCTATTGCTGCTTCTTTTTCTAAACTTGGATCATACCAAGTTTTTGTCCATGTAACTTTAACTTTAACATTTGGATTTACTGATTGTGCGCCTAAAGTAAATGCATTAATTCCTCTTATAACTTCAGGAATTGGCATAGCACCAACGTATCCTATAACGTTTGATTTAGTTTTCATACCAGCAACTATACCTGATAAGTATCTCATTTCTTCTATTTTACCAAAGTATTGTCCTAAATTATCTCTTGTTTCATAACCCGAACAATGAAGGAATTTAACATCCTTATGTTCTTCTGCAGCTGCTATTAAGCCTTCTTGGAATCCAAAGCTTGTTCCAACTATAACATTACAACCTTCTTCTATCATAGTTTCACAAACTTTTTCAACTTCGGCTTTATCTTCTGGAACACTTTCCTTGATTACAGTTTTCACACTTGTTTTTTCTTCAAGATATTTTCTTCCTTGATCATGGGAATATGTAAACCCACCATCGCCTACTGGTCCAACATAGATAAATCCTACCTTAATATCACTAGCTGCTAATTTACCGTCTGCACTCTTACTTGTCTTCGTCTCGCCAGTGCTACAGCCAGTTAACACTAACGCACCTGTTAATACTAATCCTACTAACTTTTTTAAACTTTTTTTCATTTTAGCTCCTCCATTGAATAACGAAAATTTATATTTGAATTTTTATTATTTTTTATTCAATTATTCTTTAAATATTACTCGGTCATTATCAAATTTCTCAATAATAGCTAAAGATTCAACCCTTACTCCAGCTTCCTCAACAACTTTTCTTCCTGGCTGAAACCCTTTTTCTATTACTATTCCTACGCCTACAACTTCAGCACCAGCTTGTCTAACAATATCAATTAGTCCAAGTGCGGCACAGCCATTAGCTAGAAAATCGTCAATTATCAAAACCTTATCACTGTTGTCTATAAATCTTTTCGCTATCTTAACCTTATAGCACTGATTCTTCGTAAAAGAATGAACATCTGAACTATAGGTCTCATCTACAATGTTGGCTCCAAGAGTTTTTTTTGCAAATACTACTGGAACATTTCCAAAATGTTCAGCTGCCATACAAGCAATTCCAATGCCTGAAGCTTCTATTGTTACTATCTTTGTTACAACGTCGTTTGAAAATCTTTCTCTAAATTCCTTACCAATTTCATTAAACAATCGTACATCCATTTGATGATTTAAGAAGGAGTCTACTTTTAATATTTTTCCGTCTATCACTTTACCTTCATTCAAAATCTTGTCCTTAAGTAATTTCAAATTATTCACCTCTACAAATTTTTGGCACAAAAAAACCTAGGTTAAAACTAACCTAGGAATATAACTTAATTTATATTACGCATATGAAAAATATGCATCGTAAAAATACCCGTTATACCCATAGTCAGATTATTTACGGCAATCTGATAGAAACCCCTGAACCATATTATCAAGGTTATATGAGCCAAATATTATCTTTATCTTTTGTGTCTATCGTTCGTGTTTTGTCCTCTATCAGTATACTATCTTAATCTTCTACTTATGTCAACAAAAAAATATCTTTTTCTTCACATTCTTTTAACGTAAAGCTATATATACATTTTACATCAATGTTCTTCTATATAAATATATTTCCAGAGATGTTATTTTAAGATTTGTGAAACAATACCACTTATCTTCTTTCCTTCATATTGTCCCTTTAACTTCGCCATAACAATTTGCATGGCTTTTCCCATATCAGCCTTTGATTCTATTGAATTTTCTTTTAATGTATCTTCGATTACCTTTTTAGCTTCTTCATCAGTCAACTGTTTTGGCATATATCCTGTAAAGAATTCGATAACAGTTTTTGTTTCATTTATTGTAGTTTCATCATTAGCTTGAACAGCAAACTCTAAAGTTTCTTTTAATTGCTTTATAGTTTTTTCAATTACTCCTATAACTTCTATATCTTCAAGTTCTTTTTTTAAATCTAATTCTTTATATTTTATATCCGCATTTAGAGTTCTAATAGCAGTCAATATAACTTTATTCTTTTCTTTCATGGCTTTTACCATATCATTTTTAATTGTATCCTTTAACATTTACATCATCCTCCAAATTTTATATAAGTTAATTATCACTCAATTATTTTCTTAAGTCAAATTTCTGTAGATTCCTTAATCTAACTCTTTACATCTTAAGAGAAACCTTTAGTAATAAACCAATTAAGTTACCTTATTGTTATACCTATACCTTTTGAGAAAGATTTTTTCTAGCTTCTATTAAATATAATAAATAAGCCACAAGTCCTTTAAGTATGCTTGAAACAGAAATACTTATCCATATACCAGTAAGTCCAAAAGGCTTAATAAGTATTAAGGCCATAGGAATTCTTAAACTTGTAAATATAACACTGATTATCGAAGAAACTTTAGGTTTACCTATACCAGTAAAAAATCCATTTGATATAACTTCTATTGTACTAAATATTTGTGAGAAGGCTACAACCTGTAGATAAGCCTTTGAAATAATAATTGTTTCTTGCTCTCTTACAAACAATTTAATAAAAGGTGTGCTAAAGAAGAAAAATATCACTGCCATTAATAACGAATACATTATTCCTATTTTTAATGCAGAATTATAACCATCTTTTATTCTAGTATGTTTTTTAGCTCCAAAATTTTGTCCTGTAAAAGCTGCTACTGCTCCATGAAGTCCACCGATAACCATAAATCCAATAGATTCAATTTGAAGTCCTATTTTTTGAGCTGCAATTGCATCAGAACCAAATATAGCAATGATTCTTGCAAGACATATATTTATAACAGTAAACAAGACTCTTTGTACAGCCATTGGTGTTCCCAAAAATACTATTTCTTTTATTTTGATAAAATGAACTTTAACATTAATGTTATATTTAAGTACTCCTGAAGATCTTATTAGATACAACATAAACATCACTATATTTGCTATCAAGGTAGCTATTGATGCACCTAAAACCCCTAGCTTAAAAACATATATAAATAATGGATCTAAAATAATGTTCAATATCACACCAACAGCGTTGATGTTAAAAGCCAATTTATTATTGCCAAAGCTAGATAATATCCTTGTATATAACATATTAAAAAAACTAAAAAACAAAGTAGGTCCACTAGATGCTAAATAATAATACGCATCCTTTTCAACCTGTAAATTATTAAGGTGTAAAAAGCTTATAAGATTCCTACCACAAAAAATAGCAATAGCACCTAAAATAATACCCATTATTGTGTTTAATATAAGTCCTGCATTTATATATTCCTTAACTTCAATTTCTTCTTTTTTCCCTAAAGCATGAGCTACCTTTATACCTGTTCCAATAACTACAAATGAAATTATAGAGTTTCCAAGCCCCACAAAAAAACTCGATGACCCAACACTTGCAACAGCATCAGTTCCAATTCCTCCAACCCATAACATATCCACTAAATTATATGTAAATTGTAATAATGAACTCCCCATTATCGGTATCGCTAATGAAGTTAATACCTTAATTACATTTCCCTCAGTCAAGTCTATTTTTTTCATTATGTCTCCCCTTATGTATCAGATATTATATACGTTTTTGAGTTTTCATTCTAAAATATATAATTGTTTGTTATCTAAATATTAATTGCTTCAAGTTTTCTTGTCTATATAATAAATTATTTCCCTAATAATAAATGGATTTATTATTTAAATATACTATTTATACATCTTATTTTCAATTTATTCCATAAATCTATTTCGATAAGATTTAGTATTATAGTTAAAGAGTCTTAAAATTTAAAAGTCCACCAAATCATATATTGGTGGACTATCTAAGCTTCCCCTAAAATTCAATTTATATATTATAACTATACTATTTTTTCTTTTAATTTTTCAATCCACTGAGTCTTACCTTCTCCAAAATTATACATTTGACCAACATCATATAAAGAGCCATTTTTATAGTCAATTGATAGGACTAAGTCTTGAATTGAATCAAAACCATTCTTAGCTAAGCTATTTAGCTGTGTACTATAATAAGCTAAAATATCCCCTTTATATTTTGCAGCAATAGAATAATTGTATTTTAATGCCTCAGAATAAACTCCAGCTATATCTGCGCCTTCTTCTGTAGTAAACTTTCCATTAGCTACTTTTAAATCTTTCAAATCATAACCTGTATATTTTTTTATCTCTAAGTTAAGCCTATATTTTTCAAGTTTTTCTTGAGTACACTGCTCTGAATCATCAGACCTACTTTTTATAATATGTAAAAATAACTCTTTTGAATTATCTCCACTATTTAATAATTGTTCTATTGTATTAATCAGATTTGAATCCTCTGTACCGCTAACAGCTAAGTTATATGTATATGGATCTATTTTAAAAGTTAGTTTTAAATTATCTGGTATAATCACGTTATTATCCTTAAATAAGCTTTTCAATTGATTATTTACTTCCTGTCTATTATATAACTTCTTATTTGCTTGTTCAATATCATCATATATCGTTGGTTCACTACCTAAGGCATCATCCCCAAAAAAATAATCCATTGTACCTTGAAAAGTCATTCTCATTTCTGTAGTATAACCATAGTCTCTTTGTTGTTCTGTCAAGCCTTTCATGTAGCTTGGAGAATTCTGATTGTAGTATTTATCAAATATGTACTGTCTTGGATTTTGACGCCTTTTATTAGCTTCCGCTAACCTACTATATTTGTCTTTTAATATTCCTATTTGTCTTTCTTCTTCTCCACTGTATTTATTATTACTATTTATCACTCCATTATTAGTTTTATCCTTGGAAGAATCATTTTTTTTACTTTGCTCTGCATATCCATAGCCTGTACTTATACTATTGATATTCATAATAACTCACATTCCTTTCTTTGTATAATCAATATTCTAAACCCGCTTTATAATCAATCTATTAAACTCTCTTATTTTCATATGTTCTCTCGCTTGATACTTTAGCAATTAATTGCTTTCATAAACTAAAATATATACATACATTTTGTAAAAGCAAATCCATTGATTTTTATATAGTCACTTAATATTATTACTATTATATATTATATCGTACTGTTAATGTAATTTCTTTACATAATCTTATTCAAGATTTTCTTTAAGTATATATTATTGTATTTTAGATTCTAATCATACTCAAATAAAGGTACGCAGACCTATGTTATTGTTTTCTATATTTGACTTTTATTTATTCAAAAACTATAATCTACCTATAGACGTAAATTTTGAATTTTTATCATCCTGTGGTATATAAATTTAATTTAAAAGGAGATTATATTATGTTAAAAAAAATCTATTCTAAACCACTTTCTCTATTATTAATATTTATGATCAGCTTCTGCTCATTATCTTTTTCTGCAGAAACTAAAGCTGCTACAACAATAACAGGTAATAATAGTTTTTCAACAGCAGCAAACTTAGGATATTGGAAATATGCAACTTCAGTCCCAACAGTAATACTACCAGCAGATCAAAACGAAGCTTATTTTAGTTTCACAGTAAATGCTGGAGAGAAAATTTATGCTCGTTGTTCCTATGACACCAGTTATACAGGAATGACTGCAAGCTTGTATAACAGTTCACAATGGGAAACTGGTTTCGGTTCAATTGTTGATCGCAATTCTTCTTTACCATTTATTTGTGTTAGATGTGATGGTACCTCTAACAATCAGACGTTTTATTTAAAAGTTAGGAGAGGGTATTATACAGGAGATATGTATTTCTCTTTATCTTTCTATGATAGAATAAAAACTGGCTATAGTACTTTTACCTTTCCTAGGACAGCCTCTAATCCTGGTAACATTGGATTAAATTCTGCTGGAGTTGACTCAACTGAATTAAAATTAGACCTAAGAAGTAATACTACAGTTCCTCAAAGGGCTATAGTAACCGCTGTCACTACATCATCAACTCAATCTCCAAGTCAAGGTAATGTTCACCATAAACTTTTGAATGAAGCTAGTAATACTTGGTACACTTCAACAGTTTCTAGTGCTACTAAGGGTACTTATAACATTTCTGAAACAACTAATTTACCAGTAGTACAAGTATGGCATTTTAAATATAATGCTTTAGCAACAGCAAAATCAACTATGACTAATGTTAAATTAAATGTCAGTTACAAATACGATGTAACAGATCTATTTGACTATTCTTAGTAATTAAACTGCTAAATCAGGACCACCCGTCAAACGGGTGGTTTGCTTTAGCCCTATAAGGGCATGTTACTGGCCGTGCTACTCGCACATTGAGCGGTTTGCCAACCGCATACCTTTACTGGCTGCACCTAAAAGGTGCTTTATTTTTTGCCTTTGTTTACTGATTCACCCGTAAACGGGTCAATAAATTCTTTCAAGCTCATTTGTTCATATGCTAAATCTTCCTGTATTTGATTCTTTATGTATTCTTCTATTATCTTTTTGTTTCTTCCAACTGTATCAACGTAATAGCCTTTACACCAAAATTGCCTATTCCCATATTTATATTTCAAATTTGCATGTCTGTCAAAAATCATCAATGAACTCTTACCTTTCAAATACCCCATAAACTGAGAGACACTTAACTTCGGAGGTATACTTACAAGCATATGTATATGATCCTTACATGCATTTGCTTCAATAATTTCTACTCCTTTATGTTCACATAACTTTCTAAGTATTACCCCTATATCCGCTTTTATTTTTCCATATATGATTTGTCTCCTATACTTTGGTGCGAAGACTATGTGATATTTACAATTCCATTTACTATGTGCTAAACTACTATTATCCATTACGGATATACCTCCTTTGTACTTTTGGTTGTGGTCGGCAAACCTACTACCATTTTACATTGGAGGTATTCTTTTTTTCTACTCATCGCTAGAAGCTTTTTAGAACCACAGGTAAAACCTGTGGTATTCGTAAAACAAAAAAATCTGATAAGCATTTAATGCCTATCAGATTTCTTTTTATACGCTATTTGAAATTTCTCATTTTTTTAATTATTAAAAGAATAGCTACAACAAAGAATCCACCAATTGAGAATGCTAGTCCTTTGATTTCTAAGCTCCATCCCTTAAACATACTTATAGTTGTAGTAGGAAGTTTTTTTATACTTTCAGCTACTTCTTTTATTTTAGTATTAGTTTCAGCTATATCATTAGTGACTCTCTGACCTTCGATTACTGTGACAAATCCTGATTTATAGTTTTTAGTCCCATCACCTAATTGTCCTCTATGGTTCCATCCCCAACTCCAAACTGTACCATCATCTTTTAATGCTAATGTATGCATAAATCCAGCAGAAATAGCAGTTACTCCATTTAATCCACTGACTTTCACTGGTTCGTACCTATCCATATTTGTGCTATCACCTAATTGTGAACTATAATTACCTCCCCAATTCCAAATTGTTCCATCATCCTTCAAAATAACAGAAAAATAACCCCAGCAGATATAGCCACAACTTTAACTTCAGCCTCTTTAGCTTCAACCTTTACAACAGAAAAATTTAGAACACAAGATATCATTATTACTATACTTAGAATATGTATTACAATTTTCTTAACTAACTTATTCAATATCATTCCTCCCTTGTCTAGAAATTCTTAAGGGTATTATCAAACAACTTAAGGCAAAATCGCTTTTAATTTATTTTTTGCATAATAAAAGGCTTTGCAATATGCCGCAAAGCCTTACGTAATGCCTATTATATGGTGCGCCCAGAGGGAGTCGAACCCACGACCTCCAGATTCGAAGTCTGTCACTCTATCCAGCTGAGCTATGGGCGCTTAATCTTTTGCCCAAAATAAAATGGAGCGGGTGATGGGAATCGAACCCACGTAACTAGCTTGGAAGGCTAGGGCTCTACCATTGAGCTACACCCGCGTAATGAGCCTTTAATTAATTATATGCTCTTCTCTATTAAATTGATTTTGTCATTAGTTTAAAATGGAGCGGAAGACGAGATTCGAACTCGCGACGTTCACCTTGGCAAGGTGACGCTCTACCACTGAGCCACTCCCGCTTATTATGTAAGTTAAATAAATGGTGCAGGTGACAGGAGTTGAACCTGCACGCCGAAGGCGCTAGATCCTAAGTCTAGTGCGTCTGCCAATTCCGCCACACCTGCATATTTATTTGGTGCCCCACCGGAGAATCGAACTCCGGACAACATGATTAAAAGTCATGTGCTCTACCGACTGAGCTAGTGGAGCATATTGGCAGGGATAGCAGGATTTGAACCTACGAATACCACAGTCAAAGTGTGGTGCCTTACCGCTTGGCGATATCCCTATATTAATGGGGTGAACGATGGGACTCGAACCCACGACAACCAGAATCACAATCTGGCGCTCTACCAACTGAACTACGTCCACCAAGTTATGGTGCGTCTTAAGGGATTCGAACCCCTGGCCCACGCCTTAGAAGGGCGTTGCTCTATCCAGCTGAGCTAAAGACGCATGTTTGATGGAGCGGGTGATGGGAATCGAACCCACGTAACTAGCTTGGAAGGCTAGGGCTCTACCATTGAGCTACACCCGCATAGAAATTCCAAATTGTTTACTTAGTTGTTCCAAAAGCACTTTATAATCAATTATAAAGTATGGTCGGGGTGACAGGGCTTGAACCTGCGACCTCATGGTCCCAAACCACGCACTCTCCCATCTGAGCTACACCCCGAAATGGTGCGTCTTAAGGGATTCGAACCCCTGGCCCACGCCTTAGAAGGGCGTTGCTCTATCCAGCTGAGCTAAAGACGCATGTTTAATGGAGCGGGTGATGGGAATCGAACCCACGTAACTAGCTTGGAAGGCTAGGGCTCTACCATTGAGCTACACCCGCATGAAACTTTTTAAAACAGATTTGGTAAATCATTTATTGTTAGTTAATTATACTAAACTAACAAACCATCATTAGTTTTAATGGAGCGGAAGACGAGATTCGAACTCGCGACGTTCACCTTGGCAAGGTGACGCTCTACCACTGAGCCACTCCCGCTTATTATGTAAGTTAAATAAATGGTGCAGGTGACAGGAGTTGAACCTGCACGCCGAAGGCGCTAGATCCTAAGTCTAGTGCGTCTGCCAATTCCGCCACACCTGCATATTTATTTGGTGCCCCACCGGAGAATCGAACTCCGGACAACATGATTAAAAGTCATGTGCTCTACCGACTGAGCTAGTGGAGCATATTGGCAGGGATAGCAGGATTTGAACCTACGAATACCACAGTCAAAGTGTGGTGCCTTACCGCTTGGCGATATCCCTATATTAATGGGGTGAACGATGGGACTCGAACCCACGACAACCAGAATCACAATCTGGCGCTCTACCAACTGAACTACGTCCACCAAGTTATGGTGCGTCTTAAGGGATTCGAACCCCTGGCCCACGCCTTAGAAGGGCGTTGCTCTATCCAGCTGAGCTAAAGACGCTTACTGCATATGCTATTTTAAAGCATGTTTTAATGTTTGTCAACTAATTTTAAAAACTTTTTTAAAGTTTTCTAAACTTAGTTAAACTGGAGCGGGTGATGGGAATCGAACCCACGTAACTAGCTTGGAAGGCTAGGGCTCTACCATTGAGCTACACCCGCAAGATGGTCGGGGTGACAGGGCTTGAACCTGCGACCTCATGGTCCCAAACCACGCACTCTCCCATCTGAGCTACACCCCGATTGACAGTTTCTGAGGTTGTTCCCCTCAGCGACAAAAATTATTCTACACTAATCTCTAAGAATAGTCAACAGTTTTTTCAAATTTATTTTTATAAAGGGACAATTTTAGAATTTATTTGTCCATTCGATATCTCAATTACACCCACACTATTGTGTCCACATCTAGACATACCAGCTGATCCAGGGTTCATAAACCATATTCCTTGTTCAAAAAAAATATCTCCAATATGAGTATGTCCAAAAAGAACTATATCCACTTCTGCTTCCAATCCCTTGTATATAAGGTTATTTAAGGTGTACTTAACGTTATAAAGATGCCCATGAGTCATTAAAATTTTTTTATTTTCTATAACCTCTATTCGTTCTGATGGAGCTGAAACATTGAAATCGCAGTTCCCTTTTATGTAAAATACAGGTTTTGATGTATTTTTTTCGATAATCTCTGCATCAGAAACATTATCTCCGAGGTGAAATAAAACATCTACATTTTCCCTATTTAAAGTATCTAATGCCTTAAATATACATCTTTCAATCCTATGAGTATCGCTAATTACTCCTATTTTCACAGTTATTCCTCCAATTTAATTTTTCTCATTTCTTTTTTTAATAATTCTAAAGCTTCTCCTCTATGACTTATAGAATTTTTTTCATCATTTGAAAGTTCTCCAAAGGTTTTGTTAAATTTTTCAACATAAAATAATGGGTCATAACCAAAGCCGCCTTTTCCTCTATATTCCTCTGTAATAACCCCTTTAACTTCACCTTGTACTTTTATACTTAACTGCTCATTCACAATGAGCACCATTGCACAAACAAACTTAGCTGCTCTACCTTTATCTTTTATTTCCTGCATCACACTAAGTAGTTTTTCATTATTTGCTTTATCATCTCCATGCTTTCCTGCATATCTTGCAGAATATACACCTGGTTCACCATTTAAGGCTTCAACGGAAAGTCCTGAATCATCTGATAGAACCCAAAAATTTTCTTTATCTTCTAACAAATCATATATTCCTTTTGCTTTAATATACGCATTATCTATAAAAGTTTCACCATTTTCCTCAATATCTGCATCAATTCCCGCTTCTTTTAATCCAATAACCCTTACAGGAAATTCTCTTAATATATTTTGAATTTCCTCTATTTTATGCTTATTGTTACTGGCAACTATTATATCTTTCAAAGCAACTCCTCCATTCTATTAAAACAGCATTATAAATAAACAACTTTGTTTTTAATCTAACATATTTCCAACATAGAACTTTAAAAAATTAAAATCTGCTCCTATTTACAACATCTCTTTCTTAATTCTTAATCGAAAATACTTCTATGATGTAATGATTCTATAATTTAAATAGCTCATCCTTTGTCGGAGGACTTACAATGCTTTTCCCATTACTATCCACAATAAATTTACCTTTATCTATAATTTTCCCTATAATACTCGCTTTAATGCCATTCTCTTCAAGAGTCTTAACTAACGCATTCCCATTATCACAGCTTATTAAAAGACTTCCAGAAGAAATAAATCTTAATGGATCTATATTTAGTTCTTTTGCTATCTTTTTAGTTATTTCTGTAATAGGTAAATTATCCTTATAAAGCTCAAAACCTTTTCCTGAAGCAACAGCAATTTCAAAAGCTGCTCCTAATACTCCACCCTCCGTAATATCATGCATGGAATTCACCCCAAATTTAGAAGCTACTTTCCCCTCTTTAACAACACTCAGCTTATCACTATATCCTTTTGCCTCTAGAACCTCTTCTTCTGTTAAAATCGACTTTATACGTTCATAATAGTCATTAACCACTATTGAAGTTCCTTCTAGACATAAATCCTTTGTAACAATTAAATCATCACCACTCCTTGCTGATGAAGTCGCCACAGCTTCCCCTTTTTTTCCTTTTCCTAAGGCAGTACACGAAACTACCATCCTATTCACTGCATCTGTAACTTCTGTATGCCCACCTAAAATCTCTATATTCAGCTTAGTACATTCCTCATTTATTTCTCTCATTACCTCTCTAATATCTTCAAGAGTAGCTGTTGTCGGTGCCAAAATGGTTACTAAAAGCCCTATTACTTCAACACCACAGCTTCCAATATCATTTGCATTTATATGAACAGCAATTTTACCAATATTATTAGCTGCTCCAGTAATAGGATCTGTAGATAATACAGCTTCATAATCACCAAAATTTATTACAGAACAATCTTCTCCAATGCCACTTCTTATTCTTACATCTTCTCTCTCAACAGTTCTATTTCCCTCTATGATACCTTTAAGATCTTCCCAATCTAATTTTCCAACTTCCATAATACTTTCCTTTCAAAAATCTAATATGTATGACTTCATTATTAAAACATATATAACAAAAATTTAATCTCCTAAATTGAACTATTTTCGCCTTTTGCTTCATATACTTTTATATAATTCTGTTTTGGTGGTGAACGTATTTGAAATATATAGGTCCATTTTTAAGAATTAATACACTAAACAAATCAAACATTAGCAACCAGCTCTTTCACTTTTCTAAGGAATCTTTAAAGCATATAGTTCTATACTCAAAATGCGGTATTATGATTAAACCAAAGGATTTGACCGTTAAAAACATATCTAACAATGATATTAACATAATAAACAACATTTCTCCACTACTCTGCGTATATAAAAAATCTAGTAGTAGACTAAAACTTGAAGGAAAAAGATTTACTTTTAACGATGAAACCTTTAAGCGTGAGATTATAATAAGAGCCAATGGTTTTATGACCTTAAGCCTTTTAGATTTATGTGAATACTATAGAGATTTTCAAGATAACGATCTACAAAATCTATACAAGCTTTATCTTTCTATGGCAAAAGATCAATTAGACTTTTATGCATCACACCTAAGAAATTCTCAAGGAGTTTTTGTAGATAAAAAGGATTTGTCAGATAGTATTTCTAATGAATTTAAACTTGAACAAAAGAGATCTTCTTTTAAGTTTTCTGATCAAGCACTTTTGATGTGTGCTTATTATAAATACAGTGATTTATCCTCTGAAGAAGATTCTTCAATGTATAGAGATTTTTCTTATGATATCTTAAAGATGTTTTTAGATTATAAATCAGAAATATATCCGCAAGATTGTGAAGAACTTCTTGATATTTGTTTTGCCTTAAATCTTTTTTACGAGTTATCTCGAAACAAAGATACCTTAAATTTATCTATGGATCTTGAAGAATATATTTGTGATAACTATCTTCATGTGATAGATAACAGTTTTAATCATTTAAACAAATTACTTCTGAATACAACAGATTTATCAAATTATTCAGATCTAGATAAATATAAAGAATTAAATAAAACTCTTTATGAGAGGCTTTTAGATTACTATGATGATGAAAACTCTATTTTTATGAAAAAGAATGATGACCTTGAATATAATTGTGAAGAAAGTGTCCTTTATCTTCTAAACTGTATTCGTAATTGCACTGAGAAACAAGAATATATTATATCAAACGTCTTTAGAAATCTTCTTTTAGATTCAGGACTTATTCTTAGTTGGCCAGATGCCCCTAACCTCGATAGTCCAGAACGATATATAAATGAGTCTATGAAGTCTGAGGATATGATAGAGGAAGAGAATTATAAAATGATGTCTATGGGTACCCCAGAGTCTACCAACTTTGCACCTATATTCATTAAACGTGTTAAGTTCAATAAGAAAAGGAAAAAGTTTAAAAAATATAGCAACAGCTTTGATTCAAAAAAGAATTTATTTCTATATTACATTTTACTTCACTATCAAAAACCCAAACACAAAAAACAATTTCTTAATCAGTAACCTTAGTTTAAGAATATAAATATAATATTATATCTCTATAAAAATAAGCTTTATCTAACAACCATATAGTCGTATGTATAAAACTTAAAAAGATGATGTCACTTTAGTGGCAACATCTTTTTAATTAAATACTCTCATCTTAAAACTCTAATAAGTATTGTATAAAGGGGAATTAATGTGCTGAAAAGAAAACTTACTGCATTTTTTCGTAATTTTAAAATATTACTATTAAGATTCGCTCATTTCAGTATTTTTATGTTATAATTTATTTGGTATACTCCATTGTTATTTTTTTATTTAGCTTAAGCAATTTTTGTATACTAATGATAATCAAAAATTTTTACATAATTTTAAGAGATAATAATATAAATCATAGTTGTGCAGGAGGTTATAGGAATGCTTACTGTTGCAGTCCAAATCGTAAGCTTGGTAGCATTAGCAATTTTTATAGTGCTCAGTATATGGAGCTTTGTAATTTTAAAAAAATATTATTCTCAGATAAAATATAATAATTATATTCTTGAAAAAATCTGCGCAGCTTTGTCTAAGGAAAAAAAAGATTCTCAATTACTCTTAGGGGAACCTTCAGAGAAAAATAACTTTTTTGATGATAAAGCTTAAAGGACTAAGGCACTCCATATACTCATTGGAGAGCCATAGTCCTTTCATTATTATATTCCTGCTTTTACACCTAACACCTTTGATTCTTTTTCCGTATCTGGAACCCTCATTAAAAATAACCCGCCAATTATAAATAAAACTATTAAACTAAACACCCCATTATTTGTTTTTCCAGTAGCTTGAGAAACTACCCCTATTAAAGCTGGTCCCATTACTGATGCAAACTTACCAAATATATTGTAGAAGCCAAAAAATTTACTGGAGTTTTCTTTGGGTACTAACCTTCCTAAGTAAGACCTACTTATAGCTTGAATCCCACCTTGACAGCTACATACTAATAAAGCTAAAATCCAGAAATCAAGTTCCGTCTTCAAAAAATAAGCGTATATACATATACCAGTATAAATAGCTATACTACATAAGATAACTTTTTTACCACTAAACCTGCTACTTAACCTTCCAAAAATCAAAGCACATGGAAATGCTACAAACTGTCCAACTAATAATATAACAAGTAAAGTAGTAGACTTTATCCCCAAATCACTGCCGTATGAAGTAGACATACCTATAATAGTATGTACTCCATCTATGTAAAAAAAGTATGCTAGCAAAAACATAAATACAATTTTATGTTCTTTTATGTTCTTAAAAGTTTCTAATAATCTTACAAAACTTTTCCTTATAGGTTTTTCTTCTGGTTCTATTGAGTATTTTTGTTCTACATTTTTAAGCATAGGTATAGAAAAAATTCCCCACCATATAGCAGTAATAACAAAAGCTATTCTTGAAGCTGCTGAAACTCCAAAAGGAACTGCGCCTGTTTGAGCGGCAACAATTAATCCTATACATATTATGAACGGTATAGTACTTCCTATATAACCTAAAGCAAATCCTGTAGCTGATACCTTATCCATCTTATCATCATCTGTTACATCAACTAAAAACGCATCATAAAACACTTCTGCTCCTGAAAATCCAACTATAGTGAAACAATTAATTACAAGTAAAACTATCCACTGATTTTCCGGAACCACCGCTAGCAAAGCAGTAAAAATTAAACCTAATGATAAAAACAACTTGAAAAATTTCTTCTTGTAGCCTCTATAATCAGCTATTGTCCCAAGAACTGGAGCTAAAATTGCAACTATTAAAGTTGCAATTGATATACCGTATCCCCAATAAGCAGTGGATGTTGTAGCTGCTACCCCGGAGTTATTTGCTATACCCTTAAAATACAGTGGCAAAACTGTCGAGGTAACAGTAATAGAATATGCAGAGTTTGCCCAATCATATAAAGCCCAACTTTTTTCTTCTCTATTTAATTTTGTCATCTATTTTATCCTCCTACCACCTATAATCATATAAAGTTACTAGCCGAAATTTTCACCATTCAAAATATTTAATGATAGTTTTAAATTTTTACAAGCTATATTTTGAAAAAGTCCAATGAGAAATTCTCCAATTGTCCATATATTTTTACAATAGAATCCCCTTAATAACTTCTCCATCACATTGTTCAAGGTTTATACCTAATAATTCCGCAAAGGTTGGTCCTTCATCAATTAACCTAGCTTTTTCTACTATTGCTCCAGGTTTAATTCCATGGCCATAGGCTATTAACATCGTTGAGTATCCTACCTTTGAAGGTGAAAAACCGTGAGTTGCAAATGTATAGTCCTTATCCTCTCTTTGTTTTTCTCTTGTGACCTCCTCTACTATATCCTTATGTGCAGAATTTAAAAAATAATACCCTTTTTTAGCTTCTAATAAAAAATCACATTCTGGATCTGCACCAAATTCTTCAGCTTCTTTACTAGATAAAACATAATCAATACCACTGTTAGAATCCTTAGCAAAGTCTAGCAAAAGTTCTTTTACTTGTTTTCTTAATGCTTCATCTTTTTTATCTTTTAAATAAACATATCCACTTCCATCAGCAGTATTGAAGAATACTTTCCAATCTTTTATCTTTCCATTTTTATCTGTTACTATAAATCCATTTTCTCTAAATAAAGAATTAATATTTATAACCTTATCCACATCAAACATACTATGATCACCCAAAGCTACAATTGTTGAACTTTCAAAAATACTAGCTTCCTTTAGTGCCTTGATTATCTCACCTAATCTTTTATCCTGTCTTAGAATAGCTTCTCGTGCTTCCTCAGAATTATAACCATATATATGTCTGTTAGAGTCCACATCCGTCAAATGTATTAACATCAAATTGGGTTTTTTATTTTTAATAGTATCGATTGTGCATGCTAAAATGAAATCATCTAATTCTGGTTGATGTACCCCTTTTCTTATATGTCCATAACGATTGTTCATCTCTAAAATATATTTAGGAGAACTATTAATCAGAGATACCATCACCTGATTCTGCCAAGATCTATTTGGCCATATTTCTGCAATATTATATTTTATCTTTGCTCCAGCAGTTACAGGCCACAGAAGTGAAGCTACTACCATTTCTTGCTCTCTTGCTACATCATATAGAGTCTTTCCTATAATATGTTTTCTATGCCAAAACCAATCTTCATGTCTCCTTCTTGGCTGTACCTTTAAGTTATTTACTATTCCATGGTTCTTTGGATATTTTCCAGTTACTATAGACGTATGAGCAGGATAAGTAAGGGTTGGATAAACGCTTTCTACTTCCTTTACATAAGCACCTTGCTCCATAAGAAGTTTAAAGTTAGGTAGGCTTTTTAATATTTTATAGTCTTCAGCTGATACTGCATCAAAGGATATTACTATTAAATATTTACTCATGTTTATCTCCTTTTGATATTAATATATCTCTTTTATATTATGTGTTTATTTAAACTTTGTTAAATGTAGGTTTATGACTTTAGTCCCAATATTACAAAAGACTATAAAAAATGAATAAACATTTTTTATAGTCTTAGCATACAAAATTTAAAATTTACTTTTTTATATAGTCTTACTGCATGAAAAACTTCTTAGAACGTAGTTAATCTAAAGAAAAATGCTCCAATAGCTATAGCAAAACAACAAATTGAATAAAAAATACTCATAGCTTTATCTTTACGATCAAAAACTGAAAATCCTGAAAAAATCATAGTTATCATAAGCGAAGTCTGAAAAATATGATAATCATTGAAATTTCTTATGTAAACAAACTGATATGTAGTTAACACAGTAAATATCAAAGTTACCATAGTTATAGCAACCAAAATCCATGTAACAAAGTCTATAACCTTCTTAAAACTCTTTTTATATGTATACATACTAACTTGGTTCATTTTTTCCCCTCCATTACGACCTTTATAATACTATTAATTATAAACGTTGTAAAGACATTTCTGATTTAAATATGAATATTTTAGAAATTGTTTAGAAATTATATCATAGCTAGGAACTCTTCTTCAGATAATATTTTAATACCAAGAGAAATCGCTTTATCATATTTAGATCCTGCTGCTTCTCCAGCTATAACATAATCTGTCTTTTTGCTTACAGTTCCCGACACCTTTGCTCCTAAAGCTTCTAATTTATCTTTTATCTCAGTTCTTGAGAAGTTTTTTAGCGTTCCTGTAACTACAACTGTTTTATCCATAAATGAACTTTGATCATTAACTAGAGTTTCTTCATAACTTGGAGAAACTCCAACGGCTAAAAGTTCATCTATACTTCTTAAAATCTTTTCATCACTAAAAAACTCTATAATGCATTTTGCTACAATTTCTCCTATGTCTTCTATTGCTAAAAGATCTTCATATGTAGCTTTCTTTATTCCTTCAAGTGACTTTAAGTTTTTGCACAAATCCTTGGCAGTTTTCTTACCAACATTAGGTATTCCTAACGCATATATAAATGAAGCTAACTCACACTCTTTACTTTTTTCTATAGCGTCTAAAAGATTTTGTGCCTTTTTATCACCGAATTTTTCTAAATTCAACAATTCTTCTTTTTTAAGTTTATACAGATCACTAAGAGTTTTTAAATCCACCTTCTCATAAAGCTGTTCAGCAGTTTTTTCACTAAACCCCTCAATATTCATAGCTTCTCTACTTCCAAAATGAACAATACTTTTTACCATCTGAGGCTTGCAGGATAAAGTATTTTCACAAAAATAGTGTGCTCCAACTAACATAAGTTCGCTACCACAGGAAGGACAATTGCTTGGAGCTATTATTTCTCTTGCGTTTTCTAGTTCTTCAGCAACACCCATTATTTCTGGTATAACATCATTAGATCTTCTTACAAAGACTCTGTTACCAATTTTAACATTTTTCCTTTTTATATCATCCATATTATTTAAAGTAGCTCTTTTTACTGTTACACCACCAAGATCTACTGGTTCTAGCAATGCTGTAGGTGATACTCTTCCGCTTCTTCCAACATTCCACTCTACATCCAAAAGTTCTGTTGTAGTTTCTTCTGCTTCAAATTTATAAGCTATAGCCCACTTTGGAAACTTAATAGTATATCCTAGAACTGCTCTAGTCCTCATGTCATTAATAACAATTACTATACCATCGATATCATAATTTAAATCAGCTCTTATAGAATTTATATACTCTATCTCATTTTTAATATCTTCTGTATCCCTTGCTATTTTCATATAATCATCTATAGGAAAATTCTTTTCCCTAATAAATTTCATCATATCTATATAGGACTCAAAGGGGTCTCCTTCGTTATAGCCTACATCATAAAAGAACGCAGAAAGATTTCTTTTAGCAGTTTCTTTTAAGTTTAAGTTTCTTAAGGCTCCAGCAGCACCATTTCTTAAGTTTTTAAGCTTAACTTCAGCCTTTTCATTATAAGCATCAAAGGCTTCTTTTGTCATGATAGCTTCTCCATGAATCTCAAATAAACCTTTGTGATCAACCTTTAAAGGCAATGCTTTTATAGTTTTAGCTTGAGCTGTTATATCTTCACCAATTTCTCCAGTTCCTCTTGTGGCAGCTTTTATCATAATTCCATCATTATCATAAGTACAATTTAAAGTAAGTCCATCGAATTTTTTTGTAATAACATACTCAAGTGGTGGTAACTTATCTGCATTCTCTTTGTTATATTGCATTACAGCTTTAACATTTCTGTTATGCCATTCGATTATCTCCTCAAAACTTTGTGCCTTATCTAAACTCCAAAGCCTTCCCTTATGAATATATTTTGAAAATTGTGAAAGAATTCCATCTCCAACCCTTTGAGTTGGAGAATAAGATAATATATAACCTGTTTCTTTCTCTAAGATTGTTAATTCATCATATAGCTTATCATATTCCTTATCTGAAATACTTGGATTATCCAAAGCATAGTATTCATAGGCAAATTTATTTAACTGTTCTATCAATTCTTCTATTCTTTTTTTAGAATCGCTTATTTCCATAATTATCACCTTTGATTCATTAAAACTTATACAACCTCTAATGGTGCCATATCTAATCTTAAATTTTTAACTCCATTATTTTGGAATGCTATAGTTAAATTTATTTTACCATCCTTTTTAAGGACTGTTATTATCGTTCCGATTCCGAATTTCGAATGCTTTACTTTTATCCCCATCTTAGCTTCATTTTCTGTCAAAGTCTTTACTTCATTTTTCTTTATTGGTGAAGCAGTATCAAAGGATTTACTATACTCAAGAGAACCAAAAACATCCGTCTTATCTTCAGATTTCAATTTACTGAAGTAATCAATACGAGGCTTCTCTTGTTGCATCCTATACCCATCATTAAAAGCTGGTATGGAATTTAAATATTCTTTCTGATCTTCTTTTATCTCTGTCAAAAAGTCCGAAGGAGCATAAAAAACAGTTCTACCAAATACATTTCTAGATTCAGCGGAAGTCATATATAGTTTTTCCTTCGCCCTAGTTATACCTACATAGCAAAGTCTTCTTGACTCTTCCATCTCACTATCTTCATTAAAGGATGCAGAACCTGGAAATATACCATTTTCCATTCCTACCATAAATACTACTGGGAACTCTAATCCTTTAGCTGAGTGTACTGTCATCATAGTAACAGTATCTGCATCTTCATCATAATTATCTACATCTGCTACTAAAGTAGTTTTTTCTAAGAAAGCAGCTAAAGACGTATCTTCTTCTGTTCTTTCAAATTCTACAGCTGCAGATACTAGTTGCTTTAAGTTTTCTATTCTTGAAATATCTTCAACATCTTTTGAATCCTTTAGCTCAGCTAAATATCCACTTTCATTTAGTATTTCCTTAATTAAATCAGATACAGATATAGAATCCTTTCTTCTTATAAAGCTATTTATTAAACTAGTAAATTTATTTAATGATGTTACAGCTCTTGGAGTAAGTCCTGGTACTAAATCTACATCTAATAATATACTGTATATTGGTTCCTCTTCAAAAGCAGCGAAATCAACAAGTTTATTAACTGTTGTATCACCTATACTTCTCTTTGGAACGTTTATTATTCTTTGAAGACTTACATCATCTGAAGGATTGTTTATAAGCTTTAGATAAGCCATTATATCCTTTATTTCTTTTCTATCGTAGAATTTTAATCCTCCAATTATTCTATATGGAATATTTGCTTTCACAAAAATATCTTCAAAAATTCTAGATTGTGCATTGGTTCTATATAAAATGGAATAATCCTTATATCTCCTACTGTCTATCTCTTTAAGGCGTTCTATTTCAACTGCTACAAATCTTCCTTCATCAATATCATTTGATCCACGATATATCCTTATTTTATCCCCTGATTCATTGGTTGTTCTAAGAACTTTTTCATGCTTATGAGGATTATTTTTAATAACTGAATTTGCAGCTTCTAATATATTAGCTTTAGAACGATAGTTTTCTTCAAGCTTTATTATAGTAGCCTTATCATAATCTTTTTCAAAATTTAAAATATTTCTAATATCTGCACCTCTCCAACCATATATGGATTGGTCATCATCTCCTACTACACAGATATTTTTTTCTTTAGCAGCAAGTAGTTTTGCAAACTTATACTGGCTATAGTTGGTGTCTTGGTATTCGTCTATCATTATGTATTTAAACTTTCTTTGATAGAACTCCAAAACTTCCGAAGACTTTTCAAATAACTCTACAGTTTTAAAAATTAAATCATCAAAATCTAAAGCATTGTTTTGCTTTAACTTCTTTTGATATAACAAATAAACATCAGCTATTTTGTTCTCCCTGAAATTTTTTTCATTAATTCGCTTATAGCTTTCTGCAGAAATTAGGTTATCCTTAGCACCACCGATTTTCGATAATATTTCTTTATCAGTTATTTCCTTATCATTTATATTAAGTTCCTTCATGCATTGCTTTAACAATGTCTTTTGATCATAGGTATCATATATAGTAAAGTTTTTATTATATCCTATCTTATCTATTTCTCTTCTTAATATTCTTACGCAGCTTGAGTGAAATGTAGAAACCCACATGTTATCTACAACATCTCCTACGATCCCCCTAATTCTTTCTCGCATTTCTTGTGCCGCCTTATTTGTAAAGGTTATGGCTAAAATTTGGGAGGAGTATATTCCTAATTCCTTTATCATATGCGCTATTCTATAAGTTAAAACTCTAGTCTTCCCACTGCCTGCACCAGCTAATATTAGTAAAGGGCCCTCTATGGTTGTGGCAGCCTTATATTGTTCCTGATTTAATAACTTTCTTAAATCCATTGTCTCACCTCACACAAAACATCAGTTCTTATTTTACCACAACTGCTGTTTATAGTATATCATTAATTCTTAACGAAAAAACTCGAAGTTAATCTATATTACAAAAAATAAAAAACAGTCCTTGGGGTGGGACTGTTTCATTTAATAAATAAAAAGGGGGCTAATATCTTTTTATTTATCGTGCACATTAATTATATTATCGTTGATTTTAAAAAGCAACAATACTACATCAACTTTCATAGTATAGTAATATTTTTTTAATAACTATATTAATTTCATTAACTTTTTCGAAAATATATATCTATTTTTCAATGATTCTAGACATTTTTTTCTTTTTTCAGCACTAAAAGTTCATCTTCTGATATTTCTCGATACTGTCCCTCTTCCAAATCTTCATCCAAGATTATTCCACCAAAAGATATTCTTTTTAAAAAAACCACTTTTTTTCCAAGAGATTCAAACATCCTTTTTACTTGATGAAATTTTCCTTCTTGTATTGTTACATAAACTTCAGACCCATGTTCTGTGGCTTTTAAGATTTCAAGTTTACCTGGCATTGTCTTGTACCCATCATCTAAAACAATACCCTTTTCAAAACATTTTACATCCTTATCATCTACAGGCTTATCTATCTCTGCATAATAAACTTTATCCACATGATATTTTGGCGATATAAGCTTATGATTTAATTCTCCATCATTAGTTAATAGTAATAACCCTACAGTATCCTTATCTAATCTTCCTACAGGAAAAGGTTCAAAGATTTGTTCTTCTGGATCGAGTAAATCTATAACAGTTTCATCATAATTATCAAAAGTTGCTGACACTACACCTGCTGGTTTATTCATCATCAAATATATAAACTTTCTATAATTTATAGTTTCTCCATTTACCTTAATAATATCCTCATTAGTATCAACTTTTACATCGCTATTCTTGGCTTGCACTCCATTTATTTCTACAGCACCTTTTTTAACTAGAACCTTTACTTCTTTTCTAGTACCGTATCCTAAATTTGCAAGAACCTTATCTAATCGTTCCATTTTCTTCTCCTTTTGCATTCACATAATATAGCTTATTTTACAATAAAACAAATTCAACTAAAAGAGTGTTTAAATAAAAAAATTGCCCCTCCGTAACTACGAAGAGGCATTTTTTTAAACTAAAGTTCCATTTTTATATTGATTGTAATAACTCATTACTTTTGGCACATAATTTTGTGTTTCCTTTGGTAGCCTGCTGTAGTCTCCAGTGTTTGCTACATTACTTCTATTAACAGCCCCTGGTCCTGCATTATATGCAGCTAATGCTAACTGCTTATTTTGTCCATAGCTATCAAGAAGACCTTTTAAGAATTTTGTTCCGCCATCAACATTTTGTTCTATATCAAAAGGATTTGATAACTCTTGATATTGTTCGTTTTGAGGACTTAATTGCATTAATCCAACGCAATTTGCACTTGATACTGCATTAGGATTAAAACTTGATTCTGCTTTAATCAATGCTTTTATAAAATCAGCATCAACGCCATATTTTTTACTAGCCTTTTGTATAGCTTCATCTATAGTCATGTTTCCTGTTGATGTCATTTTTGACGATACTATATCTGATACATTTATAGGGTTGTATTTAAAACTAGCGTTTGTATTATTTCCAGCTATCTTAGAAACATCTAAAGTTCCATTGCTTGCATATGCTTGTATTAAGCTTGTCATGATTTTACTAAAATCACCAGAACCTTTCATCATTTCACTAAACATTGAAACAAGTAGCTGTGATTGCATTTCTGAATTAAAAGAAGTACTATTTGTACTCTTAGTGCCTTCAGTTAACCCACTTTGAATTAAACTACTAACCCCACTATTTCCAGTTAAAGAATTTGTACCACTATATAAATAAGAATTTAATATGTTATTTACGTCTGTCATTTTAATCATTCCACCTCGAATTCTAAAATATCGTAATCTTCATATCCTATATTTCTATGCTGGCTTTTAGTTAAAACTAACAGCTTATAATTTCCACTTTTAAAAGGCATAAAATTATAATAATTTTTTCTCGAATAATTTTGTACCAATGTCCACTCCTCTTGTTCATAAAGATAAAACTCATATGCTACTGATTTACCCCCTTCACAATCAGCAGAAAACTCTGCTACATTGTTAACGAGGTGCTTAACATCCATGGCTTTTATCTTTGTATTAGTAATAGGATAAGCATCATGAATATCTAACTTCACAACTTTCTTATCATCATACTCATTGGTACTTTTTATATTTTTAGCAAAAACTTCAACAGTGTATCTTCCACTGCATTTAGGAGCAACAACTATTTGTTGTTCTTTTATAAACTCAGTTTCTTCAACTAGATGACCTTCTATTTTAGTCACATACCTAAGCAAAGTCTCCTTTGTGTTTTGCGTAATAACATCTACTTTTAGTATATCGCCCAAAATATATTTTTCTTTAGGGGGTAATAAAATATGTTCTATTTTTGCTGGCATGAAATTCATGGCTTTTATTCTTACAAAATAATGACAGTCATATTCTCTTAAAGAATACTTATCTTTAACTTGAATTTCTATTTCATAATTACCACTAGCTTCAGGGGTAAAGTTTACCCACTCAATATCTCCATACTCTATTCTTTCAACTTCAGCATTCCCCTTATTTACAATGTATCTATATTTTAGTTCTAGACCTCCATCAGCGATAATCCTCATATTTATAGTTTCACCAACGAGCATATTTGTATGTTTATCACATACTACATCTTTTATTACAATAGGCATACTTGAGCCTTCTTCAATGATAAAATCCATACTGCAGGTATCTTCATATTCACGATCTGACGATATATCTTTTACTAATAAATCCACTCTATAAAGCCCTGATTTCTTTGCCTTCCACTCATAATAATCTTCACAAATATAACCTGAATCTATACTTTCATTTCCCTCTATAAGAAACCTATATCTTAATCTATGCCCACCGCTAACCACTGCTTTGAAGGTTATATCTCTATTTACAATTTGAGGTGAACTTAAATCAGAAGTAAAATTTTCAATTTTAATGTTCTTATAAGGTTTTACTTCATATACTAATATTGCCCTATCATCAAATTCATTGCTTGAGTACATATCCTTTGCATAGCATAAGAGTTTGTACTTTCCTGGTTTATTCTCTAGATAGGAAAGAATTTTTTTAGACGAGTAATCTTGAAGACATTTTATTCTTCCCTCTTCATCTATCTTTAAAAATTTATATAGAATCAACCTATTATCCTCAACACTTGAATCTATCTCAAAAATCATCTCTTCATTAGCTATAAGTAAAGGATTTAAAGATCTAATTCCTGTAATTTCTGTCTTTTTAGGTTCTTGTACTTGAAATTTTACAACCTTAAAGTCATCACAATTATTTGTGGAATCTATACTTTTACACTCAATTAAAAGTTCATATTCTCCAGGTCTATTAGCAGTTATAGATAAGGTGTTTTCTGAACTGTAATTCTTCACCATGGCCCACTGATTATTTTCTTTTATCAAATATCTATATACAACTTGTAGATTTGTTACATCTACAATCAAATTAACTTTTTCACCAACAGTTAGTCTATCTTTATCAATGTAAGCACCTTTTATTAAAGATTCTTTGTAATCACCGACTAAATACTCAACCTTAGCAAGATAATTAAAAGGCTTCGGAGACTCAATTTCTTTAGCTTGTACCATAATTGTATACTTTCCTTCTTCTTTTGGTTCCCAAGCTATTGAGGTCTCTGGTGCAAAATCTCTTATGGTATCCCATGTGCCATTGTATCCAGCTATAAATTTATATAAAAGATTATCTTTTGGTGGATTCGCAACTATAATATCTACCCTAGATTCTTGTCCCTTATTTTTGTTAACTTGGAATTTTAAGTTGATTTCATTCATATTAATTTACACCTCATAACTTTTAGACTAACACAATTATATCACAATTCCATATTTTGTAATATAGGAAAATTTGTAATATTTTCTTTTTCAGATACTAGTTTACTTTTTATCCTTATTCATCTATGATAATATTGAAATAATAGTTATTTTATCTTTAATTTAGGAGGAATCAATTTTGAATTTAATAAGTGCTGTATTAACGACTTTCACCACTATATTGGTAAAGTTTCAACAATGCGGAAAAAGCTTTAATCCTTCAGTTATGAATGGTAAAAAAAGCATTCCATATACAATAAATGCGTTAAACCCTAATGAAATTGAGGTTCACTTATCAGAAGAAATAAACATTAAAGAGAAGACTATTCTTTTTTTAGATGAATCGATGATAGAAGTAAATTATAACAGATTATTCAAACAAAAAGAATTTAATGATAGGTACTATTATCCGGGGAAACTAGGTTTTTCATATTCACCTAGTAAAACTGAGTTCAAAGTTTGGTCACCTGTTGCCACAAACATTTCTGTGTTACTTTATATAAATGGTGATCCAGTTGACAATAAATATCCACTTCATAAAATTTCAATGATTGAATCTAAAGGTTTATGGTCTGCTGAATTTGAAGATGACTTAAGACATTATTTTTACACCTATGAAGTCACAGTTTATGACAAAACCACAGAAGTTATTGACCCATATGCTATCTCATCAGGCATAAATGGTTATAGGGCAGCAATTATCGACATAAATGATACAAATCCAGATAAGTGGGATAAAGATATAAGTCCAAGTACTATTAAAAATTTTACTGATGCAATTATATACGAAATAAACATAAGAGATATGTCCATCCATCCCCAAAGTGGAATTAAACATAAAGGGCAATTTTTAGGTCTTTGTGAAGATAATACTTGCTCTAATTTGAATAATTCTACAGGACTTGCACACATTAAATCTCTAGGTGTTACCCATGTACAAATAATGCCTATGTATGACATTTCCTACAAAAGTATTGATGAAGAAAATCCTAGAGCTAAATACAACTGGGGATATGATCCCCAAAATTATAATATCCCGGAAGGAAGTTATTCAACAAATCCCTACAACCCTATAATTAGGATTAAAGAAATGAAGACCATGATTCAAAGTTTTCACACCCATGGACTTTGTGTAAATATGGATGTAGTTTATAATCATATTTACAAAATTGAAGAATCTTCTTTCCATGGAATCTTCCCTGGCTACTATTTTAGATACAAAGATGATGGAACTCCATGGAATGGTTCTGCTTGTAGTAACGATACTGCTAGTGAACACTTAATGATGCGAAAGTTTATAAAAGATTCTGTTTTATATTGGGCCCAAGAATACCATCTAGACGGGTTTAGATTTGATCTTATGGGACTCCACGATATAACAACCATAAATGAACTAAGAGCTGAGCTTAATAACTTAGATAGACCAATTATGATGTACGGTGAAGGTTGGAACCTAGATACTGGTCTTGATAGTTCTGAAAAAGCACAAATTGCTAATGCTTTTAAAACCCCGATAGTAGGATATTTTAACGATATAATAAGAGATGCTTTAAAAGGAGCTGTTTTTTTAGAAGAAGACTTTGGGTTTGTCAGTGGTAAAAATGGCTTAGAAGAAACCATTAAACATTGTGTTGTCGGTGGTGTAAAAATTGACGGGTTTAACAATCCTCATTTCTCCTCCTTGGAACAATCAATAAATTATGTAAGCTGTCATGATAATCATACATTATGGGATAAACTTTTAGTTTCAGCTAAAAATGCAACAGAATCAGAAATTTTAGATATGCATAAGCTTGCTCTTGCAATTATTATAACTGCTCAGGGAATTCCTTTTATTCACAGTGGTTGTGAATTTTGTAGAACCAAAAATGGAATTGAAAATACCTTTAGTTCTCCAGATTATATTAACTGGATGGATTGGGAGAGAAAACTTAATTTTGCATCAGTAGTTGATTATGTTCGTGAACTAATAAGACTTCGAAAATATCACCTAGCCTTTAGATTTTCTGATGCCAATAAATTAAATAATCATATAAGCTTTATTAATTCACCTAAAAACACTGTAGCATTTATTTTAAAGGATAATGCTAACGGCGACAAGTGGAAAGATATACTAATAATTTATAACGCTAATAGGTATGATGTAAATATGTATTTACCTGAGGGTCAATGGAATCTTATTGGTAATAAGCATACTGTTGAATTGAAATCATTAGCTAATAATATTTCTGGTAACTTCAATGTAAACTCTATAGGAATTGCAATACTATATAGATAACTACCTTTATCTATATAGTATGTAATCTAAAAATATATGTTGTTTAATTGGAAAAACCCTACCCCATTGATTTATAATATTGCTAAACATTGAAAATCCCTAAGTGAGATATCTTAGGGATTTTCAGCATTTATCAATTTTACTAAGTTATCATATAACCTTTTATCATCTTCTTGATTTCGTTTCTTAGGATTTTGTGTTCTCCCACCAGAATCTCGTATTTTTTTATTTATATGTCTTTCTAACAAAAGCCTATCAATATTTTCATTAGTAAATATATAACCTCTTGGATTTATTGCATATGCTTTTCTTCCTAAAGCTATGGTAGCCACTCCATAATCTTGACTTACTACTATATCGCCAACCTTTACTTCATTTGCTATCTTAATATCCACTCCTTGTGAAATATTATCAACATAAATAACCGTACTATAATCACTTTCTATTCTATGGCTTATATTGCAAAAAATTATCACCTCTATATTATATTCTTTTGCGGCCTTTTCTATAAAGCTCTTACCTGGACAAGCATCTCCATCCACTAATATTCGCATTTATATCACTACCTTTACAATATTTTATTTGTTCGCAAAAATGTGAACATTACGACATTATTATACGTTTTTTGTAACTGATTAATTTATCATAGAATAATATATAGTGAGAATAAAACCTTAGTATAAAAACAGGAGAGTGTATTGCTTTATGGATATGGATAAACATGGTTGCGATATTCAAAAAAATCTATGCAATGAAGTTACTAAAATTCTTCCAGTTGATTCTAGAGTAATCAAACCTCGTGAAGAATTTGCAACAGTTCACACAATATATGAATTAAAAGGTCTTTGTCCTGGAAGAGAAATAGTAGTTAAAACTGTATACGAAGTTTTAATAGCATACGACCATAAAAAAGTTGAATGCTTAAAATATACCGAATTCTCAAGAGTTTTAGTTCCTGGAAAACCACATGATTCTTGTCAATGCGTAACAATCTGTAATGATCTTCTAGTTCCAGTTGGAAATCCTTGTTTTACTAAAATAGATGTTAGAATTAAGAAAATTGACTTTAGCTATATTAAAGAATGTAACCCATGCTAAAAATCTAAAAACAAAAGAGGATGGAATACATCCTCTTTCTTAATATTTATTATAATCTCTTTAATAATTCTTCTCTTACTGATTCAAATCCTGGTTTTCCAAGTAGTGCAAACATATTTTTCTTATATGCTTCAACCCCTGGTTGGTTAAATGGATTAACTCCTAATAAATATCCACTTATACCACAAGCTTTTTCAAAGAAGTATACTAAATATCCAAAGTAGTATGGTGTTAACTCAGGAACATTTACAACAAAGTTTGGAACTCCGCCATCATTATGAGCAAGTAATGTACCAGCAAATGCTTGCTTATTTACAAAATCCATATCTTTACCTGCTAGGAAGTTTAATCCATCTAAATCATTTTCAGCTTTTTCAATGAAAACTTTGTGTTTAGGTGTTTCAACATTGATAACTGTTTCAAATATAGTTCTTAAACCTTCTTGAATATATTGTCCCATTGAGTGAAGATCTGTTGAAAAATCTGCTGCTGCTGGGAATATACCCTTATTGTCTTTTCCTTCTGATTCACCAAATAATTGTTTCCACCATTCGTTGAAATAGTGTAAACTTGGTTCATAGTTGATAAGCATTTCTATGTTCTTACCTTTGCTATATAAAGCACTTCTTGCTGCTGCATACTTATATGCATCATTTTCTTTTATACTTGGATTGCTATATGCAACTCTTGCATCAGCTGCACCCTTCATCATTTCTTCAATGTCTACACCAGCAGCAGCTATAGGTAGTAGTCCAACTGCTGTTAATACTGAAAATCTTCCGCCTATATCATCTGGAACTACAAAAGTTTCATAACCTTCAGCATCTGATAAAGTTTTTAGTGCACCCTTTGCTTTATCTGTAGTAGCATATATTCTTTCTTTAGCACCATCTTTACCGTATTTCTTTTCTAACAAGTCTTTGAATATTCTAAAAGCAATGGCAGGTTCTGTAGTAGTACCTGATTTAGAAATAACATTTACAGATATATCTAAGTCTTCAACAAGTTCTAATAATTCAGCCATGTAAGTTGAACTTATGTTATTTCCTACATAAAATATAGTTGGAGCTTTTCTTTTATTTTTAGGTAGTGCATTATGAAAGTTATTTGTAAGCATTTCAATAGCAGCTCTAGCACCTAGGTATGAACCACCAATTCCTATTACAATTAAAGCATCTGAATCCTTTTGGATTTTCTTAGCTGCATTTTGTATTCTCGCAAACTCTTCTTTATCATAGTTTACTGGAAGGTCGATCCATCCTAAAAAATCATTACCAAGACCTGTTTTATCATGTAACATTTTATGTGCTACATCTACCATTGGTTGAACACTTAAGACCTCTTCCTCTGTTAAATATGGCATTGTTTTAGTGATATCAAGTTTAATAGCCATCGTTTACCCTCCTAAAATATATGTAAATTTTAATACCTTTTAATTTAATATGTGCATTAACATCTTTGTGAATTCTATAACGATGATATTATATCACATATTTATCATTAATTTATCATATTTTTTTATGAAAGTAGTTATTTTTTTATATTTTATTAATATTTTTAGACTTTTTCAGTTTTTATGTATTATTCAATCAGTTATTGTTGTTAAATACATCTCAAAATTAACGAAATAAATCAACAAAGCAGATATAATGTAATATAAGTATCTTTCTCTCACGAAATATATTATATTAATTTATATAACATTATAAACATCTATTTAAAGGAGTAATTATAAATGCACCAATTATTAAAATCACTAAAATCAACATTTCTATTTAATAACGTAAATGAAGACTCCTTAAAAGAGATTTTAGACTCTCTTACCTACAGAGTAATAGAATATTCTAAGGATCAACTAATTGCATTAGAAGGTAATCCTTGCAATTCTCTAGGGATCATTATAGAAGGAACAGTTATTATTAAAAAACTTCTTGAGAATGGTAGCAGTATAACAATTGAAAACTTTAAAAAAGGCAACATTTTTGGTGAAGTTATAATATACTCTGAAATGAGAAAATATCCATCTACCATAATAGCCTCGAGCAATTGCAAAATTATCTTTATTTCTAAAGAAGAAATTACCAGGCTCTGTAGTGAAAATTCAGTGATTTTAACAAATTTCATGAGTCTATTATCAAATAAAATTCTTATGCTAAGTAGAAGGCTTAAAAACTTATCTTATAGTTCCATTCGCCAAAAACTAGTTAACTATATATTAGAAGAGCATAAGAAACAAGAGAATCTTTCATTAACGCTTCCCCATAACAAAACTGCTTTAGGAGAATATCTAGGGATTCCTCGTCCCTCTATCTCTAGAGAATTTATGAAATTAAAAGCCGAAGGATTAATCTCCTACAACAAAAACAACCTAGAAATTTTAGATCTTGAAACTTTATGTGAAATTTTAAACTTTTAGTTTCATATGAATATATTATCTAAAATTGAGGAGTTCCTTAAGTTTATCCCTAAGGAACTCCTAGATTCATAACTATATGATTTACTTATAAGTTTCCTAATCTAAACCTTAACTAATTAAAAAATATTAAAACTTCTTTGCTGCTACTATCTCAACTTTTGATAATTTTTTCTCAAAGGTATATTTTAATTTAAACCTAGAAATTTTATACAAGCATAACTTGCTGTAAACAATATCTTACTTTATTTATCGCCCTCTTCTGGGACAATACATATAAACGAAAGAGTACCTTCTCCTATATTTTGAAATTGATGTAATGCACCACTAGGAACATATGCATAAGAACCTTCGTTTATTTTATAATTTTGACCGTCTAAGTGGAGTATCCCATGACCTTTCAATATATAATTTATATGTGGCCAAGGATGAGTATGCTTTGGAGTATGACCATGAACCTCTAAATGGAATTCTCTCATAACATATCCTTCCCAACCTTCCTTAGGTCCTATAAGGGTTAATTTCTTAGCACCTTCAGCGCCTTCAGCTTTTACTTCAACCTCATTAATATCTTTTATATTTCCAACCATAGTTAACCTCCTCATAAAGATATTTTTATAAATTCCCTAATTATACTCTTGACTATTCAAAAAGTTTAAAGTCTAGATACAACTTGTAGTCCATGTATTTTAAAAAGATATCTCCTCAAACCCCTACTACTACAAATCTTATTTTGGAAATCTTTAATATCATTATACAATATTTTAAGGGAAAATATCACATTATTTTTCCACAAATGTCCAACCAACTAACATCAATTAATATTTTCGATACTTTAACAAAAGCTTTTCATGTGAATATGAATCTTATATTTTCTGCTACGTGAAAATTCAAATTCTAATAAGCTCTCATAGAAATTTTGTTATAACAATAAAAAAAGCCCAACTAATCGTTGAGCTTGTCTATGTTTTAAGCGATTTCTACTTTTCCATAAGCAGCTTTTATCATCTCAATGCTTTCATTGAAATCAGCTTCTGAAGAGTTATTAAAAATAATAAGTTCTGGTATATTGTTTGGTGGGTCAAAATTTTGAGTCTTAATATACTCGTCCCAATTTTGAAGCTTCCATGTATCTCTATCAGAATTTCTTTCAATCATTCTTTGATGAACAACTTCTGGATCAGTATGTACCCATACTACTGAAAGTTCTGCATCCTTTTGAGCTAATTTTTCTCTTAATGAATTTAAGTATTGATCATCTCTTATTTCTCTAGTAAATGGTGCATTAATTAATACTGTATCATTGTATTCAATAGCTTCAGTTGCTAAATCAACGATAGCATAGTATTCTTCATTTCTAATATTTGCTTCAAAGAATTCTGAACTTCTGTTAAATTCTTCGTTTGCAACCTCAAAAATTTTCTTAGACAAAACGATTAATGTATCCTTGTCCAAATAAACGCAATTTTTTAGGTTTTTAGCTAGTTGTTTTGATACATAAGTTTTTCCACTAGCTGGAGGGGAAGTTACTAATATTAACTTTTTCTTCATAATTGCATCTCCTTTTGAAAGTTATATCTCAAATAAATATCCTTGTCGAATCAAATCAAAATAACACACTAATAATTTTATTAGAATGTTAAAAACTTGTCAATGATTAAAACCGATTACATTGATTAAAATTAATTATATTTATAAAAAGTTTACTTTAATTTTTAATAAAAAATTAGTAAACAATAACTATCTAAAAAATATGAAAATTATACTAAAGTTCTTTCCCTAATACTACATAATTATATAAGCTTTCTAATCTGTCTAATATTTCCTTTTCTCTGTTTTGGCATGCAAAAATAACCAACTGTTTGTCTTTATATTCATCCTTCAGATATTTAAGTGTATTATATAATCTATCATAATCATAATAAGAAAAAGCTTCATCAAAGAATATAGGTATATCATTATTGTAGAGAAGTTTTAATAATGATAATCTTACAGAAAGGTATATTTGCATCTTAGTTCCTACACTAAAATCTTCAATATTCCTAATTCCATTATCCTTATCGCTTCTAATGACTACATCCATGCTCTTATCAATCATTGCTTCCTTATATTTTCCCTCTGTTATTCTCTCTACGGTAGTCTCTGTTTCATTATTTAATCTTGGTCCAAAATCCTTTTGAATCTTTGAAAAAGATTGCTCTATAACATTCCTTGCTAACTTTAAAGCATGGAGTTTCTTTTCATATACTTGAATATCTTGTTTTATTCCCTCTAGTCTTTCTAGAGTATCAAGTTTCCCTTCTAATACTTGCAACAACTCCTTATTATCATTCTTCAAAGTTAAAATATCTTTTTCTAATTCTATCAATCTAACTGATGTTTTTCTCAAATTTTCCTCTGACTCTTCCTTTTGTATTAACTTTCCTTGGAATTCCCTTTTTATGATTTCATTATTAAGGGTAGTGTAACTTTGCCACATTTCCTCTAGTTCTTGAAAATCATTTATTTCATAATCTATAAGTAGATCCTTAATCAAATTTTCGCATTGCTCTAGTTCTCTTTTAGTTCTATTTTCATCTAACTTTTTTAATTGTAATTCCTTTTCTTCAATCTTACTATTTATAATTTCCAAATCCATTTTATGTTCTTTATATAAAGATAATTTTTTTAAGAAATCCTTATAATCTCCGCAAGAATATTTCTCTAGCTCAACCTTTAATTGTTTCATGTTATCAGAAACTTTTACTTTGACCTCAACTGTCTTTATATTTTTTTCTATTTTTTTAACTTCAGCTGAACTTTTATAAAACTCTATAATCATAGCTATAAAAAGTACTATAAGAATGCTATTTATATAAATTCTATTCTCCTTAAAAAGTAATGTAATTAAGATTATTGCTAAAAAGAATAGTACTAATATTCCTACTTGATAATTATTCTTATTTTTTATTTTCCTATATTTTACTTCGAGTTCCTTCTTGTTATCTAAAGATTCTCTTGAATATATTTCTCTGCTAACTTCTTCATTAAGATAGAAAAGTTTATCCTCGTAACCTTCTGTAACATTTTTAAAGGCTTTTAAATCCCCTAAAAGTTCTTCTTGAACCTTTAAACTCTCCTTCAAATCTAATATGCTATAATCAATCTCTTTAATCTCTAATATACGCTTTCTTAGTTCCTGAACATAATTATAAGCCTTTTTATATTTTAATATTTTTTCGCTAGTTAAATCTTTAAATTTTTCTAATTTCTTAAGATTGGCTTTTAAAATTTCAATCTCCTCTGATTCTATCGACTTATTAGCACTTTTCAATTCATCATTTTTTAACTTCTCTTTTTCAATTTCTAAGCTCATAATTTGCATAGATAGATCTTTTGTTTCTTCTTCTATTTGAGATATTTCATACAATTTTCTATTAAGAATTTCTTCTTCCCCTCTAAACTTCAGTAAAAAACCATTTTTCCCTTCAATACTCTTGATTCTATCATCTAACGCAATTACAGCTTTTTCATACGAAACATCTTCCTCACCGCTTAATGCTAAATTTGTAAGCTTAGCTGTAAATTCTTCTTCTCCACCATTTATATATGATGAACTTACTTGTGAGATATATGCGGTTTTATTAAAGGCTCCCTCCCCCATATTAAATACAGTATAGCCTAAATTTCTATAATTAAATTCTTTTTTGATTTCTCCAGTTATAGCATCTCTAACTTCTATCAAATCCTTAGCATTGCTAGCATTAAAAGTTCTTTGTAGGATATATTCATTTCCATTTAAAATAAAGCTAATCTCTCCTTTTGGAATTTTTCCATTCCATGGAAATACTTTTTCTCTGTCCTTACCCTTAGCACCATAAAACATTGCTTTTATAAATTTTTGCACCGTACTTTTTCCTGCTTCATTTTCTCCATAGATCAAGTTAACCCCTTGTTCTAAGTTTAACATTACATCTTGAAGTTTTCCAAACGAATGTATGTTTAAAGTCTTAATTATCATTCTATATTCACCTGCCCATTGTCTAACGCATCTAAAGAATACTTTACAGCAAGATCTATTATTTCTTCCTCAAATTGATCTTCAAGCTTTAGTTTAAATAATTCTGTTATAACCAATGCTTTTAGTGTTTTGCTTTCCTTAATCTTCTCTATATCTATCTTATATTTTGTCTCATCGACTAATTCTATATGATGAAAATGATTTTGAAGCTTTATAAACAATGACTTCATACTTATTTTGAAACCTTCTTCAATCTTACCTTTTAAGATTATTCTATAATAATTTTTATCATACTCCATATTATCAATATCTTTAATTATTTTATCTGTGATTTCACCATAGTCACCCATATCAGAGATATCAATATCATAGATAAGGTAATCTCTAACAGAAGTTTTTATAAATTCGCAACTGCAATATCCTTTAGTTATATCTAAAAGTAAAACGCCTTTTTCTCCAACCTCATTAAAAGAACGCCCTTGAGGATTCCCAGGATATGCCCAATAGCTATCTCCTTCTTTTAAAAGCCCTGTTCCTTTATGTATATGTCCTAATGCTAAATAATCTAATTTAGAATTTTTGATATCCTCTAGAGTTATTGGATTATATACACTGTCACTTGATATATCACCATGAGTTACCATAATATTTATACTATTTTCATCTTCTATTTGAAAATCTCTTAACATCGGCTTATTGCTGTACTTTTCCATAAATCCAAAGCCATAAACATTAACATTTAGTTCTTCAATATAGATTTTTTCTATTTCATTTTTAAATATATGAACATTATCTAAAGTTTCTAAGTCTTTATGTCCATTACTCAACATATATGGATCATGATTTCCTGGTGTAATAAAAACATGTACATCTTTTATTTCAGATAATTTTCTTTTTAAGAAATATAACGTATTAGAAGTCACATTTTCAACGTCAAAAAAATCACCAGCTATTAAAAATATCTGAACTTGTCTTTCTTTTATTATCTTTATTATATTGCTGAAAACCTCTCGCAGTTCTTCTTGTCTATTCTCTTTCAAAGTATTACTTAAATACGAAAATGCAGTATCCAAATGTATATCTGCACAATGTAAAACTCTAACTGGCATGATTTTTTCACCTCTTTTTTCCTAAAAAGTTTTTACCAAATCATTATACCATGGGAACATATAATCGTATATAACAATAAATAAAAAGTAGCCCTTCCTAAAAAGTTACCTTTTTAAGAAAGACTACTTAAAGTTAGATATACTTATATATATCTAAAAATACTTTTATATTCTATTCTGCTACTACAGCTTTATCAAAGAATACAAAACCAAGAGATGATTTTACTATTCCTGATATTTTAGGATTAATACAAACTATATTTGTATTATAGTATATTGGAATTATAGGCATCTGATCTAATAAAAGAGCTTCTGCTTTTTCAAGATATTCTGTTCTCTTAGCATCATCAATTTCTTTTTTAGCTGCAGCTATATAGTTATCATATTCTTTATTACTGAAGCCAGCATCATTATTTCCGCTTCCTGAAACAAATAAATCTAAGAATGTCATAGGGTCATTGTAGTCAGCAACCCAACCATGTCTTGCGATTTGATATTGTTTATCTTGTCTTGTTTGTTGGAATACTTTCCATTCTTCATTTTTAAGTGTAACTTGTATTCCTAAGTTAGTTTTCCACATATCTTGTATTGCTTCAGCAATTGATTGATGTCCTGCACTTGTATTAAAAGTAATTTCAAATGGTGGTAAACCTTGGCCATTTGGATATCCTGCTTCTGTTAATAGCTTCTTTGCAGCTTCAACATCTGCAGTTTCCTTTAAATAATCTGTGTGGAAGTCATTTCCTGCTGAATCTAAAACACCAAGTGGTACAAAGCTTGTTGCTGGCTTTTGACCACCTTTTGCTACATTTTCAACGATTTGTTTTCTGTCAATTGCTAATGATAATGCTTTTCTTACTTTAGGATTTAATAAAGCAGCAGCACCTTCTGGATTTAGTTGCTTTACTGAATCAGTAACATTTATACAATAGTAATATGTTCCAAGGTATTTTGATGTTTGAGCTGTACCATCAGCTAATAAGTTTGGAGTCTCAGCTTGTGGTGGTGATTCGATCATATCTAATTCACCATTTAAGAATGAAGTTAAATAAGTATTTTGATTGTCTATCATAGAATAAACTATCTTATCTAAAGTCACCTTATCTTTATTCCAATAATTCTCATTCTTAACAAAAGTCATTGACTCTTTTGGACTCCATTCTGTCATTTTGAATGGTCCATTAGATACATATGTATCAACATTTAAAGCCCAGTTAGGATCTTTTGAAATTATATCTTCTCTTACTGGAAAATAAGTTGGGAATGCCATTAATGATAAGAAATAAGCTGTTGGTGCTTCTAATTTCACTTCTAAAGTATAATCATCTACAACTTTAATTCCTAATTGGTCTTTCGTAGCTTTTCCCTTATTAAAAGCTTCTCCATTTTTTATATAGTATAATTGTGATGCATATTCAGCTGCAGTTGCTGGGTCTAATGCTCTTGTCCATGCATAAGCAAAGTCTTTTGCAGTAACCTTTTCTCCATCTGACCATTTAGCATCCTCTCTTAATGTAAAGGTATAAGTTAATCCATCATCGGACATCTTATGTTCCTTTGCTACTCCTAGAACTGGCTTATCATTTTCATCCAGTTTCATTAATCCTTCAAACGCATTTGAAATAACTGTTGCAGATTCTACAGCATTGTTTAATGCTGGGTCAATTGTATTTGGGTCTGCACCTAAATTGTATCTAACTACTTGCTCAACTGATGACTGATCTTTTTTTGACGTATCTTCTTTACCACAACCAGCTATTGTTGTAGCTAATATAGCTGATGCAAGTACTAAAGATAAAACTCTTTTCATTTTTCCCATAGTCTTTCGTTCCTCCCTTAAAATAATATTTATTTATAGTACATAAACATACTTATAAATCAACACTTTTTCTTAAGCTTATCCATCGTTTATCTTTTTAAACTAAAACTCATATTTCCTAGTATTAAATTTTCTACACAAAATATACTTTCAATAGAAAAGTATTTAAGTAACTACAAATTTAATCAATGCTTCGAAAATATACATGTAATATTTAGTTTAAACAATAGCCTTTCATAATATATTTTCACCTCAAATTAACTAGGGTATACTAGTATATCTTTAAAAAACTATTTTTCATTAGTAAAACTGTCTACTATAATAAATCATAATTCTCATCTTTTGTTTTTTTGTAATTAATTTACTATTTATCTTTTGTTTATTTCATTCAACTAGATCTCCACAACATTTATCAGATTATAAATAGTGATTTCACCTTTATCTACTAATAAACAAACTTTAAGCATTCTTAAAAATGTATAATTTTCACTGTGGATATCCTCTTATCTAAGATACCCACAGTCTACTCTTAACAGATTTCATAATTTTACTCACATACCCTAAAACAGTATTTTGTGAAATTCATCTGTATAAGTTTAGTTTTATCATGAAAATCTATCTTTATCTTTTGTTATTCTAGTAATCTTTTGTAATTTAGTATTTTTAATCTTTAGTATCTCATTATTCAAGCACTCTTTTAGTATTGAAAATTATAAGACCTTATCTTTAGTTTATTAATCTATATAAATTTTATCTTTAGTAGCATTTTAGTATAAGTGACAAGCTACATGATGTCCCTTAGCCACTTCTTTAAATTCTGGTTCTTGCTGTGCACAAATATCTTTCGCGTACTTACATCTAGTCCTAAATCTACATCCACTTGGTGGATCTATTGGGGATGGAAGTTCGCCTTCAAGAATAATTCTTTGGTTGCTTTGTGCAACTTCTGGATCTGGAATTGGAACTGCTGAAAGCAATGCCTGAGTATATGGATGAAGCGGTTTATTGTACACTTCATTACTATCTGCAAGTTCTACAAGCTTACCAAGATACATAACTCCAATTCTATTAGAAATATGCTTTACCATTGATAAGTCATGAGCTATAAACAAATATGTTAAACCTAATTCTTGTTGCAAATCTTCTAACATGTTTACAACTTGAGCTTGAATGGATACATCAAGTGCAGATATCGGTTCATCACAAATGATAAATTCTGGTTCAACAGCTAATGCTCTTGCTATTCCTATTCTTTGTCTTTGACCACCAGAAAATTCATGAGGATATCTATTTTTGTGTTCACTATTAAGTCCAACTGTTTTCAAAAGAGAATTAATTCTTTCTTCTCTTTCTTTCCCTCTTGATAACTTATGAATGTCAATAGCTTCTCCAATAATATCTCCAACTGTCATTCTTGGATCTAATGATGCATACGGATCTTGGAATATCATTTGTATCTTTCTTCTAAAAGGTATCATTTGCTTTTGTGATAATCCAGCTATATCCTCACCTTTATAAAGGATTTTACCACTAGTTGGCTCATAAAGTTTCATAACAGTTCTTCCAAGTGTACTCTTACCACAACCTGATTCACCAACAAGTCCCAAAGTTTCTCCTTTATTTATATATAGTGAAACATTGTCAACTGCCTTTAAGTAAGTTGCGTTTCTATTGAGGATACCTTTTTTTACCTTGAAATACTTAGATAAATTCTGTATTTCTATAAGTTTTTGTTCATTACTCATTTACCTTTACACCTCCTCTACCTACTGGGGCATCAACCTTTGGAGCCTGGGAATGATTTAACCAACAAGCAGCCTTATGACCTGGCTCTACTTCGAAAAGTGGAGGTCTATGTTCTTTACATACTTTCATTGCATACTTGCATCTAGCCATAAACGGACATCCAACTGGTGGTTTTAATAAATCCGGTGGTGTCCCTGGAATTGGCTTTAATCTTTCTTTATTGTCACTTGATGTATCTGGTATACTCTCAAGAAGACCCCAAGTATATGGATGTCTTGGATTGTAGAATATTTTATCATTAGGGCCTTGTTCAACAACTAGACCTCCATACATTACATTCACATCATCACATATTCCTGCAACTACTCCTAAATCGTGAGTTATTAGTATAATTGATGTATTCAATTTTTCTTTCAAATCCTTCATAAGTTCCAAAATTTGAGCTTGTATTGTAACATCTAAAGCTGTGGTAGGTTCATCAGCGATTAATAACTTTGGCTTACAGGTAAGGGCCATAGCAATCATAACTCTTTGTCTCATACCACCTGAAAATTCATGAGGATATTGTTTCATTCTCTTTTCTGGGCTTGGAATACCTACTAAAGAAAGCATTTTTACAGCCTCAGCAAAAGCTTCTGATCTTTTCATATTTTTATGCTTAATAAGTGGTTCTGTTAATTGGTCTCCAACAGTTAAAACTGGGTTTAATGAAGTCATAGGATCCTGGAATATCATACCTATATGATTTCCTCTAATTTTCTCCATTTCCTTCTCCCCGATTTTTAGAAGATTTTTATCATCGAAAAGAATATCTCCATCAACTACTTTACCATTTCTATCTAAAAGGCCCATAAGTGACATCATAGTTACACTTTTTCCACTACCTGATTCACCTACTATCCCTAAAACTCTTCCTTCTTTAAGTTCAAAGCTTACTCCTCCTACAGCCTTTACTTCTCCTACCTCTGTGAAGAAAGAGGTTTTTAAATTCTTAACTTCTAATAGCGTTTTTTCCATATAATACCACCTATCCCTTCATCTTTGGATCTAAAGCATCAGTAAGTCCGTCACCAAGTAAATTAAACGCAAGCATTGTTAGACTTATAGCAAGTGCTGGGAAGAAAAGCTGATATGGTGCAACTTTTAAAGTTTCAATTGCATCATTAGCAAGTGTTCCCCAAGAAGCTTTAGGTGGTACAATTCCAAGGCCTATAAAACTTAAGAAAGCTTCTGTAAAAATTGCCGATGGAATTTGAAGTGTTAAGGTTACGATGATTGGTCCTAAGCAGTTTGGTATAAGATGCTTAAACAATATTCTTCTTCCACTTCCACCAAGTGCTCTTGCTGCAAGAACAAATTCTTGTTGCTTTAATTGAAGTATTTCTCCTCTAACTATTCTTGCCATTGATAGCCAATATGAAATTGCTAAAGCAATTATTATATTAATAAGAGGGTCTCCATTTAATACTACCATAAGTAATATTACATAAATTGTCATCGGTATTGAATAAATTATATCAACTATTCTCATCATTATAGTATCAACTCTTCCACCACAATAACCAGCTATTCCACCATATACTACACCAATAATTAAGTTAAGAATGGATGCTACAAATCCAATAATTAATGAATATCTAGCACCATAAAAAACTCTCACAAACATGTCTCTACCAAGTTTATCAGTACCAAACCAATGCTTTAAAGATGGTCCTTTATTAGTAAGCGCTAGGTTGTTATCAGAATATCCTTGAGATGATAACATTGGTACAAAAATTGAAAGTAATGTAATTACTATTATAAAAATTAGTCCTGTTAAAGCAATTTTATTTCTTCTTAACCTTTTCCATACATCTCTCCAGTATGTTACAGATGGTCTTATTACCTCTTCTGGAACTTGTTCCTCTGGAGAAAGGCGAGCAAAAAGCTCTTTATCTATTTTTGAATCCGCATTTAAAAGAATTTTATCCTTTGTTTCCATAATATTTACTCCTCCGTTTATGCCTCTACATCATCTAACTTTATTCTTGGGTCGATTACAACGTAGAGTATATCCACTATTAGGTTACTGATAATTAGGAAAGCACTATAGAACAAAGTTACTCCTAAGATTGTAGTGTAATCTCTATTTGTTATTGTTGTAACAAATTCGCCACCTAATCCTGGAATTGCAAATATTTTTTCAATAACAAAGCTACCAGTTAATATTCCTGCTACTAGTGGTCCTAAATAAGTTACAATCGGAATTAAAGAATTTCTCAAAGCATGCTTATAAATTATTTTGTTTTTGCTTAGTCCTTTAGCTTTTGCAGTTCTTATAAAATCAGACTTCATAACGTCCACAAGTCTTGATCTCGATAATCTTGATATAAATGCTATAGATGATCCTGCTAATGCTACACTTGGCATAATATAATGTCTCCATGTGCTTAGCCCTGTAGCTGGTAACAATCTTAACTTTAATGCAAATAAATACATAAATAATGTTCCAATAACGAAACTTGGAAGAGTTACTCCCAAAGTTGCTAATATCATTGTAACTTTATCAGGCCATTTTTTATAGTTTAGCGCTGATATAATTCCCATAAACACACCAACTACTAGTGATAATATTACAGCAACAGCTCCTAATTTAGCTGATCTTGGGAATGCATTTGTTATTATCCAACTAACGTCTCTTCCTTTATATTTTAAACTCGGACCTAAATCTCCATGAACAATTCCTTCTAAATACATACCATATTGTGTAAGCAATGGTTTGTCCAATCCGTACGCAGCTTCAAGATTTTTCTGTATCGCTGGATCTAGTTTCTTCTCCCCCGTAAATGGACCTCCAGGCATAAACCTCATGAGGAAAAACGTAGCTGTAATTACGATAAATAATGTCACTAAACTCCCCACTAACCTTTTTAAAATGTACTTTGTCACCTAAAAATTCCTCCTTTGTTGATTACAATACTATGTTTAAATCAAATCTAGAGTCTCTGACAATTTCAACTTTTATCCATAGTATTTTAAACACTTTTGTAATTATCCCTATAGTTATTTAACTAATCATTATTTTATAATATAATACCATTTTGAGTTTATGTCAATAACTTTTATTTTCACTGCATTTTTTAGAATAACTTAAGAATTTTTTTAACACAAATCTTAAAAAAGTATACATATAATTTGTAAATAATTAAAATGGTTGTTTTTCACAAATTATATTTTCAATATATATATATTTCTTTAAAAGCTTCAGTTAAAAACCATGTGATTTTTAACTTATTCAGTAATTACTTAGAGATTCTTATTATATTTTCTATACTAGTTTGTGCAGAAAATTATAAACTACTCAATTTCTTTATGATCTATTTTAATAAGCTTGCAATTAAACATAAAAGAACCAGAAGTGATAACATATCTCTTCTGGTTCTTCTCTAAAACAATTCATCTATAAGATAAATTTATATATCTCTTTTTTAGATTAGTTTTTCTAATTTTTAATTTACTCTCTTTGGGCCTTTATATTCGACAGTTTGAAGCTGTGCTTTAACATTACCTTTAATACCATCGATATATTGTCTTCTTAAAGTTGCTTGTTCTTCTTTTTCTTCTTCTGTTAGCCCGACAGTCTTGCTTTTATTATAAAGCTCATTTATTCTAGCTATTAATTTTTCCATTTATTCTTCCTCGAAAGCATCTTTTCCTTGAGCACATAATGGGCAAACCCACTCTTCTGGAACTTGTTCCCATGATGTACCTGCATCAACACCATTATCTGGATCACCTACTTCTGGATCATATATATATCCACATACAGTACAAACGTATTTTTTCATAATAATTCCTCCTTTTACTAATAGTTAAATTGAAATATATTATTACTATCAAACTTTTGATAGTAATTAATCTTACAATATATTTTCTTTATTAAAAATATAATTTCTAATAAATTATTTAGCTGGCTAATGGTTAAAATATTTATGTAGCCAAACTGTGAACTTTATTTGATATTAAATTAAGACTGTGGTATTATTAACTGTAAACTTAAAAACCATCCTATTGCTTTTCAACAAAGTACTGACTTTTTAAGTAAAGCAGCAATCCTATTTTATATATTAAATCATATATAAAGTTCGCATATAAACTTCTATGAAGTAATTATATTTTACCAATAAATTAACCAAATAACAATAGAAAGAGGATAAGAATGACCAAAATTAAAACATTTAATGAATTAAACCTTAAAGACGAAATCCTTAAGGCAATCAACGACATGGGTTTTGAAGAGCCCTCACCAATTCAAAGTGAAAGTATACCTGTGGGCATAGAAGGCTATGATCTTATAGGTCAAGCACAAACTGGTACTGGTAAAACTGCCGCTTTCGGAAGCATCATCCTTAACAATATGAGTGAAAAGAGAAGAGTACCTCAAGCTTTAATCTTAGCACCTACTCGTGAACTTGCTATTCAAGTAAATGAAGAACTTGTAAGAATAGCTAAAAACATGAGATTAAATATTCTTCCTATATATGGTGGGCAACCAATAGACAGACAGTTAAGAGCACTTAGAAACGGTGTAGATATAGTAGTAGGAACACCTGGAAGAGTTCTTGATCACTTAAGAAGAAAATCATTAAACACTGAATTTGTTAAGTTTCTAGTACTTGATGAAGCTGACGAAATGCTAAACATGGGCTTTATTGATGATATTGAAGAGGTTATGAAATCACTTAACGAAGATAGACAAACCCTTTTATTCTCAGCAACAATGCCAGACGCTATAAAAAGACTTTCTAAACGCTATATGAAATCAGATGCAAAATTAATCTCTATTGAGAAAAACACAGTTACTGCATCAACAATAACTCAATATTATTATGAAATTAAGAATTCTGACCGTTTTGAATCTTTATGTAGAATAATAGATGCTGATGAACCAGAAGCTGCTATTATCTTCTGTAAAACAAAAAAAGGTGTTGACGAATTAGTTTCTTCGATGCAAAGAAGAGGATACGTTGTTGAAGGCATGCACGGAGATATGAACCAAAATCAAAGAATGAATACCTTAAAGAAATTTAAAGAATCAAACTTAGATTTCTTAGTTGCTACAGACGTAGCTGCAAGGGGTATTGATGTTGAAAATGTAACTCATGTTATAAATTACGACCTTCCTCAAGATGCTGAAAGTTATGTTCATAGAATCGGAAGAACTGGAAGAGCTAACAAAGAAGGTAAAGCTTATACCCTTGTTACTCCAAGAGAATATATTGTCTTAAAGCAAATTGAAAAAACAACAAAAAGTAAGATCAAAAGAAACTCTGTCCCTACAGTGGATGAAATATATGATGTTAAATACAAAAACGTCTTAAACAAAGTTAGAGACACTATAGAAAATGAAGATTTATCTAAGTTTATCCCTTATGCTACAGAACTTGATGATGACTATAGCTTAGTAGATGTTGCTGCAGCATTAATGAAAATAGCTTTTTCAAATGAATTAGCTTACGAATACACTACCAATGCTTTAGAAGTACCTGAACCAATGAGAAATTCAAGTGCACGTGGTGCTTCTAGAGGACAAAAACGTCTATTCGTTTCTGCAGGAAGACGTGATAATGTATCACCAAAAGAATTAGTTCAATTCTTCAAGGATTCATCTAGAATTCAACCAAGACAAATTGGTGATATTGCAATAATGGAAAACTTTTCATTTGTAAATGTAGATACTTCCATAGTAGATGATATACTAAAGTTTTCATCTGGTAAAAGATTAAAAGGTAGAAAAATTAATATTGAAGTTGCAAAAGAAAGAAGATAGCATATAAAATTCTTAAAAAGAAATCGAAAGGCTCCCTATAAGATATCCTTTAGGGAGCCTTTCGATCTTTATTTTCTAGTTTCACGTTTATATTACCAAGCTATAAATCCACCAGAAATACCAAAACTCTTCATCTTTTGGTATTTTAAATAATATAAAAACCATGCAACTAATATTATTATTATGGAATAGATTAATTTTTGTTTTATCCCTTTATCCTTAAGCTTTGAAACCTTAAATACAGCACATGAGGATAAAATTCCTATAACCCATGTAGTTATGCTTTCAACAGAAACAATAGGTATAATTATAGTGAATATCATTAGAATATAACCATACCATGGTGCCTTAATTTCTTCCTTAACTTCTATTTCGTTCTGAAATTCAACTTCTCTATTCACCTTAAGAACACCAGAAAATTCAAAATTATCCTCTGTTATTTGTATGCTATATAGATTATTGTTAAACTCAAATTCAACAGTGTTTTCCCTAAAAATTTTAAAGGTTTTTTTTATTATTTTTCCTTCTCTTAAAACTATTCCCAGTCCTAAGACTTTATTAATAAAAAGAGCTATTCTTTCTTTTTGCCCTTTATATTCAACTGTCCAAGTTAACATTTTTTCTCTCCCATCCCTACGTTTATTTATAATTCTTAAAATAGTTACTTTCCACTATAGGTTCTGAAATTTCCATACCTTTTCTTAGATGTTCTTTTTCGGCTTCCGTTGCGTTACCTATTACAGTAAAGTCTGCAAGAATTGTAGAATCTCTCTTTGTATTAAGCAAGTTCCTACCCATAGTGTAGTAATAATTGTCCTTTGGAATTCCAAATAAATAAGCAAGAGTTGGAAGTGTATCTATTTGACCGCCAGTAACACTGATGGTTTCTGGTGCTAAATCCTTTGAATATATTATAAAAGGAATTCTCCAATTATTGTTATCCATCCAAGGCTCTCTATTTTCCACTTCATTAACCTTATCATCATAGTACTTATGAACCCCTGTATGGTCGCCATAGATTACTACTACTGTATTATCTAATTTTCCAGCCTTATCTAAGTTATTTAAGAAGGTAGCAATTTGTTCATCACTATATCTAACAGTTTGAAAATAGTCTCCAAGTACATTTTCCTTTAGATTATTTGGTAAATCTAATTTTTTCTCTTTATCTGGTAATGTAAAAGGAGCATGATTTGTTAAAGTTATAGTATGGGCATAGAAAGGTTCCTTTAACTCTGTAATAAACTTTATAGCCTCACTAAAATAATTTTTATCACTAATACCAATGTTAATTTGCTCAGTTACATTATAATTTTCTTCAGAAATAAAGTTCTTAAAGCCTATAGAAGTCAATGCAGATTTATAGTTCCAATACTGTGCTTTATCAGGGTGAAGGGATTCTGTTTCATAGCCTGCATTATTAAATATATTAGGCAATGAACTTGGATAATAGTTTCCTGGATATCTAAAGAAAGTCGCTCCACTTCTAACTGGAAATACATTAGCTGTTACCAAAAGATCACAGTCAGCACTAGTTCCATTCCACACTTGTTCATGGTAATTATCGAAATATATTGAATTACTTAACAACTTATTTATATTCGGAGTAATTTCTTGACCATTAATTTTTTGATTTATAACAAAATTCTCTAAAGATTCAACTTGTATTATTAACAAGTTTTTATTCTTAAATATACCGCTATATTTATTATCTTCAAGGTTTTCATTATTTTCTTTATACCAATTCTCGATATTTACCTTTTCCTCTTCAGTTAAATTATATGGCTTAGTATTTTCATAATACTTATAACCATCATAAACTAAATAACCTACTGGTCCTAAATTAGACATAGTTTCTGTTGGCGCCCAACTTTGTAGGAAAAGTGATTGCCCATTTATACTTCTATCAAAATTATCTATTTTTATATGTGCAAAAGCTAAATAGATTATTGAAGTAAAAAACACAATTATAAATGCAGGTACATTTCTTTTAACACCTTTATATGCTTTTTTGTTCTTGATAATATAGAAAATCGAAATGAATATATCTATTATAAATAGCATATCTACAACTTTAATAAGCGAAACTATTGTTGCTCCTAAATTTTCTAAGTTCGATGTCATAGAAAATAGAAAGAAATTTAAGAAGCTTGAAAAACCTCTATAGTACCACAGATGCCCAATGCAAATTACAGTACATAAAATATTTATAATAAGTAATGAATACAACTGCCCTCTACCCTTAAATAATAATGCAAAGGATGTCATAGCTATAGCAAAAGCTATAAAAGTCATATATGGCGGAATACTAAAGAATCCACCTCCTATACTGAGTCCTGCTGCATAGTTAGAACCCACCACCCACATAAATATCACAGACTTAATAAAAATCATAAGGGTGACAAACCAAAAGCAAGAGTTTCGAATCAAAGATTTCATTTGTTGCTTTAATGAATTAAACTTTTCGTGCAAAATATTTTTCTCCTCTCATACAACTTCCTATAAATCACTTGTTTGGCAATAACAATTAATATTTTAAGAAAACTTGTCCATCTCTTAATCTAATCTTAATCTAAAATTGTTCTAAATCATTGTACCATTGAGAAAGTATAATTAAAATAATTCTTAGGAAAATACTGATAGTAATTTTTCCCTAACAGCTTTTTTATTTTTTCTTAAACAAAAACACCGTAAAATTAACTACGATGTTTTATAACTTCGATACAAATTTATTATTTTCAACATAAAATCGCCAAGGCTTATCTTTATACTCTTCAGCATAATCTATCCCAATCCTAGGTTTTCTTATTATTTGCTCTTTTTTAATAATTTCGCCTTCTGTTATAAATATCTCTTCTCCAAGTAAATCTAATTTATTATGCTCCTTAGTTATATTAAGTGCTTTGCAAAGTTTCCCAGGACCGTTAGTAAGATTTTTAATTTCACTTTCTTTAGGATTTTCAGCTTCTCTTCCGTACCTATTTTTAAACATAACATTTACAGCTTCTAAAGGTTCAATAGCTCTTATTAATACAGCTTGAGGAATTCCCTCTTTTTCACAGACTGTATTTAAACAATTATACATACCATAGATCAAATACACATAACTATAGCCTGGGGCTCCAAACATTACTTCAGTTCGGCTTGTCCTTCTATTGTTATAGCTATGAGCACCCTTATCTTCCGGCCCCCTATAAGCTTCAACCTCAACAATTTTTCCAATAAGTTCTGTGTTATTATCTTTTTTCACCAAATATTTTCCTAGCAATTCTTCTGCTACAATTAATGAATCTCTGTCATAAAACTCTCTTGTTAGTTTATTTTTCATTTGATCTCCTTAATAAACTGCTATTAATTTTTATCAGAATATATGGCTAGGCTACCAAGAAATATTTCTCAATAGCTTAGCCACTACCCTTTCTTGTAGTATATTTTACAACACTACTTAAATTTCAATAATAACATTATATGCTCGCTTATGTTTTATACAGTTAATACTGGATGAGCAGCCAAATCAGGATAGTACTGCTGTATTACCTTATTAGCATAAGAGCATGACGCATCTATTTTATATCCCTCATGCCTTGCATATGATGCCCCCATATCTACTAAATATCTAGCAATTTGAGTTTCTCTTAAATGCTCATCCACATAAGTTTTATTGATATCCATTATACCATTTTTTATAATATATGTCATTTCAGCTATTCTTTCTCCATCAGTATCAGCAAGATAAAACGTATGATTTCCCTTATCATGAAGTATCCTCATATTAATCCTCCTTCGTAATTTCTAATCTTATTTTGTGTTTTTTTTTTAGTTTTATCCGTTAAAATAGTATACTTGCTTTATATCATATCCTTCTTGTTCAAATTCATAATTTAGAAATTCTGCTTTTTCAGGTTTTATCTTCAGGATATGCATACTCCCACAGAAGCTGATGTTCTCTTTCTCTTCTATATTTTTTTCCATTAATATTGCTTTATATTCTTCAGAATTTATTGGGATAAGAAAAGCTTTACCAGTTATTTGAATACCTCTTCTTTTATCATAGCTAGTAAACTTATCATAAACAGTTAAAGCTACTTCGTTGTTTACTATAAGATTAGAAAATTTTTCTCCACCCTCTGTAACGGAATAAAATGTCTTATCAATATATACATACTCCAATGGTGTAACTCTTATTGACTTGCCGTAACCTGTACCTAATACAAGAGTGTTATGTTCTTTAATAAATGCCTCTATTGAAGAAAACAAACTTTCATTCTCTGGTTTTTTTATGAGAAGTTCATATTTTTCTTTCAAAGCTCTTGCATAAGCCTTAATATTTTCAGTTCCATTTCTAAAAGCCTTTGACATAAATAATGCTTCTCCCACCTGCTCCTTTACTCTTATGGTATAGCTATATTGTCTTCTTTCTTCTCTAGTTGTATAAAACAATGCAATTTTTTTATCTTTAATCCATTGTTTATTAGCTTGTATAAATTCTAAAGCCTTTTTGCTAATACCTTTTCTGTATACGGCAATTCCAAAAATTAATATATCGAAATCCTTATATTCCTCTTTAAACTCGCTGATATCGCAATAGTTCGCAGGTCCTAATATAAGTGCTAGCCTTTTAGCTATCTCTTCTGTAGATTCATAAGCTTTTTCAAACAATATTAAGGTTTTCATAGATTCACTCCTAGCTACTTATTTCTATATAATATTATGGAATTTTATCCACCTATATGTTTTTTTTATATATTTTGAAGAAAACTTATAAAACACTAGCATTATGAAGAACATAATAATATTATTAAAATATATAGGTTTCGATAAAAGTTCTTCATAGGTTACATTAATTTCTTAATATGCCTATAGAGTTTTGACGAAGTTTTAACATTAAAATTTATATACGGTATGACCATAAATCTGTATTGACTTTAATAATCTGTATCATAGACACTTTATTGTAACTTATATATTTTAGATAATAATTTTTAGGAGAGTATCATGATTGAAAATTTTACGAAGAGAATTGAAGAAGAAAAAATAAAACTAGAAAAATACAATAAAACCTTTAACCTTATAAGCAAGCTACGATTAGTAACCTTATTAGCAGCAATTATACTTAGCATCTATATTGCAAGGATAAGCTTTAATCCCACATATGTATTATTCAATACCTTCTTGTACCTAATATTTATTATAGAGGTTATACTACATAGAAATACTGAAGAAAAGCTTACGAATTCAAAGGAATTGATAAATATAAATAATAGATACATATCAAGAATAACTGGAGGCTGGGAGAACTTTGAAGATATTGGCGAAGAATTTATAGATAAAGAGCATAGCTATTCTTCCGACTTAGATATATTTGGTAAGCGTTCATTGTTCCAATTAATAAACATAGCAAATACTTTTCATGGTAGAAAAATCTTAAAAAAAGACTTAACAGAAAATAAATTTTCAAAGGAAGATTTATTATTGCGTCAAGAATCTATAAAGGAACTAAAGGAAAATTTAGATTTCTGCCTAAAAGTAGAATTAAGTACCATTAGGAACAAAAAGAACCTTAAAAATCCTTTAAAATTAATAGCTTTTGCTGAAGACAACTCTACTATCGTAGGTTCTAAGTATATAAAAACTTTTCTTTATATACTTCCAATGTTTTCAGTTGTACTAATTGCATTTACTTTAATATTTAAAATAGCTTTTTTATACAATATCTTGAAGTTGCTAATCCTTCTGCAAGGAATGTTTGTACTTTTAAAATTAAAATATATTAACGAAACCTTATACCTTGCTCATGAATTCAAAAGTAATTTAGACACTTATATGAAAATTCTCAATGTTCTTGAGAAGGAATCCTTTAAATCTAGAAGACTAATTAATATTAAGTCGGAATTATTCTCTAATGATGATTCTGCACTTAAAGCTGTGAAAGAACTAAAAAAAATTACTGATAAAATAAACCTAAGATATAATGCTTTGTTAGCAATTATTTTAGATGCGGTATTATTATGGGACTACCAATGTATCTTTTCATTAGAAAATTGGAAGTCACAATATGGCTCAAAACTTAAACTTTGGATTAATGCTATAGGAGAGGTAGAAAGTCTAATAAGTTTTTCTACGCTTAATCATATTGATGAAACTCTTATTTTCCCAACTATAGATAATTCAAACTTAAAGGTAACAGCAAAAAATTTAGGTCATCCCCTTCTAGCTAAAAGCTCAAGAATTACTAATGACTTAGATATGGATGATAAGATTTTCGTTATAACTGGTTCAAACATGTCCGGAAAAACTACTTTTTTAAGGACTATAGGTATAAATCTCGTTCTTGCTTATGCTGGAGCAGCAGTTTTTGCCAGTGAAATGACCTGTTCTCAAATGGATATTTTTACTTCTATGAGAATTACTGATGATCTGCAAAGCGGTATTTCAACCTTTTACGCAGAGTTAATTAGAATAAAAAATATAATTATCCGTGGAAAAGAAAATAACGATATGATTTTCCTAATAGATGAGATTTTTAGGGGTACCAATTCAAATGACAGAATAATCGGTGCTAAAAATGTACTATCCAACCTTAATTCCTTAGGGATTATAGGAGCTATAACTACCCATGATTTAGAATTGACAGCCTTAAATAAATATCATAGAATAAAGAATTACAATTTCTCTGAATATTATGAGGAAAACAAAATTTGCTTTGACTATAAATTAAAAGAAGGGTCTGCTACTACTACTAATGCAAAATATCTAATGAATCTAGTTGGAATTCCTATACTTGAGCTATAAGAATACTATCGAAAGTAAAAATTACTTATAAAAGGGCTATTTTAATGAAAATTACTCATCAAAATAGCCCTTTCACTTTTTTTATTTATAGTAGTCTATAACCTTCTCCACTTCTTCCATATTATCTTTTGGGATTCTTACGGTAATATTCATATAATCTTTTCCTATATTTGAATAGTACATGTATTTCAATTTCATGTGATTATCACTTCGAAAAACTTTCACATTATCACAGTTATCTCCTACACCCTTTAAACTATAATAAGTACCATTCGCATAAATAGCATTCTTACCAATATACACAGTTTTACCACTTTTAACAGCATTATAATATGCTATTTTAGGCGAAAATATATATATGATATATGCTATTAATATAGCAGCTAACATTACGAAAGATAAATCTTCTCCATTTTCAAAGAATAAAAAGATTATACTAGTTATAAAACAAGTTACTGCTATAAATACAAAGTTCTCAAAGCATATCTGTTTTTTTCTACTTTTGATATCAACTGCGTTTTCTAGTACATCCTCTTGAGGTAATTCCCAAGCTGCAATAAGCTCCTTTCCTTCTATCATTTTTTTCATGTACAAATACCTAGGGATAAAAACAAAGAGACCTATTACAATCAAGGCAATTCCAATAAATCCTGACAAAAAGGTTATTCCGAAGGCCGATTCTCCAGAGTTACTAAAAGTATCTGTCAGTATTGCTATTAATATAGCCAGAACTCCCACTCCAAAGAAAAAAATAAGTTTTCTAGTCTCAGTATTTTTCATAAACTATCTCCTCACAACCTCTTGCTTTCCTCATGACAATAATCAAAATAGCACTAGAATTATCAGTTTATTATGAGAAAATACCCGCCTCCTTAGAAATGCTAAAAATGTCTAAAAAATAAAATACACTAACTTATGTGATATAAGCTAATGTATCTTATTCTAATTATATTATTATGGTTTTGATTTTATTATCTTAAAATAAGATTTATCGAGAATAAATTTGAACATAATCTATTTTTCATTCTCTTTGCTGTGACTTTGAGAAAATACTTGTTCATTAGCATCAAAATAATCATGTGTCAATCCTGGAACAAACTTGTTATTATTATAATCTACAAATCCCGAATCCCAAGTAGTATCTTGTATCACCCATCTTCCGTCTACAAAAGTTTCATTCCAAGCATGAGATTCAGATCTATTTTCGGTAGTAGCTGTACCACCTACTATTTTAGTTCTAATTCCTATAGCTCTATTTAACGCAGCAGTTAAATTAGCATATCCGTTACATATCGCTTTTCTACCTCTCAATGTTTCTAACGCACTATATTCTTTAATATTATTGCTAAAATATGCATCTGTATCATATGCAATATTTGCAGAAACCCAGTCATGAATAGCTAAAGTTTTTTCATAATCCGTTTGGATACCTGCAACGATGCTATTAGCTAACTGAATAATCTCCTCAGAATCACTCTCAACATAGGTATCTGGTAACAGGAAGGTTAAATCTCTCGCATCATTATTTCTTACGTTATATTTCTTATGAACGAAATAAGTCCCTGACGCATCTTCCAAGGTAGAAGTGTAAACTGTGACAACATAATCGCCAACATTAAATGGTAGATACACCTTTGTATCAATTCTTCCATTGCTAACAGGAAGCACATAGTCCTTTTGTTTCCCATCTTTTGCAACACTGAACCAAACCCATCTTTTTTTAGCTGAAAGTTCTAAATTGAACGGTACCATACTGTTATCAACAATATAGTCCATTTCTTTATCTTCCTTTGGTTCTTGGCTCTCCTCTACTCCTTCTATAGGTTTTAAACCATCATCTACCTGAGATTTGTTTACTCCCGATTCAATACTTTCTTTTACCTGTTTACTAGTTTCTATAATAACTTCTCTAATACTCATAGTAAAATAAATCACTGAAACGCCTATTAAAATCGAAATTATAGCTATTAAGATTTTTTCAACTTTACTTTTCTTTTTTTTCCTTACAGTTCTGTAATTCTTATTTTGCTCAATTGATACTATATTTAATTTCTGACCACAGCTTGTACAAAAATTAGCTTCAGCCTCATTCAAAGTATTACAGATGGGACATTTATTCATTCTTCCACCATCCCTACATAAAAATATACTATAATAATTTCTTAATAATCATTATATCAAATTATATAATAATTTAGAACCTATCAGAATATCTATGTTTTTGTATAATATTCCAAATTTCTCATTAGTATCATTTTCCTATTGTAAACCTATACAATAGCTTGTATAATTAAATTATCTTAATTTAAAAATAATTTTATGGGGTTATGGGGTTACAATTTATGAAAAAGAAATTTAAAACAGCTGTTGCAGCAGTAGTATTAGCTAGCTCTGTTACAGGATATAATATCGCAAAAGAAGACGATATCGTCGCTTTAGATCTAAAAAAGTCTAGTTTAGAATCTATGGACTATAGTAAAGAAAAAATAGAAGATATTTCTGAAAACCTAGTGAAATATGGTACTTTCAGCGAATCACCCGAATGTTTTAAACACTGGAGAGTAGTAGTTGATAATATTGCTATTTGTACCTATGAAAATAGCAATGACGTTTTTTCTTTAGAGCCTGAGGATTGTGGTAACAGTGAAGATGCAATTCAGCTATGCCAAACTATAGACAATATTGAACCTGGTAAAAAGTATACTTTGAATTTTAAGGCAAAATCAACACTTCCTAAAAGCATCACTGTTTTCATATCAGATAGAATGGATGTGTTATCTTTTTCAAAACCTGCTACATATTCTATATCTGATAAATGGACTGATTATACCTACGATTTTGTCGTCTCAGAGAATACTGAACCTCTTTCAGTACTTCGTTTTTACCTAGGTCGTACTATGGGTAAGATAAGTTTTACTGATATAAAATTGAACTTGTCTTCTTAATGATATCTAGATTGACGTTTTTAAAGAGCTGATATAAATAATAAACATCAGCTCTTTTTCTCTTAATTGTTAAAAACAACACATGTTTAAGGTTTACATCTATAAAATTCCAGGAAATATTATTACTTATTAGATCTTTCTATAAGCTCCTTATACCAATAAGCACTCTTCTTTATTGTTCTCTCCTGAGTTTTATAGTTTACATGTACTATTCCAAATCTTTTTTCATATCCTTCAGCCCACTCAAAATTATCCATGAAAGACCAAATATAATATCCCTTTAAAGGTACTCCCGCTTCTATAGCACTTAATGCAGCAGCAAAATGAGTGTATAAATAATCTAATCTATTTTCATCTTCAACTTTACCGTCTCTATTAACCATATCATTAAAAGCTGCACCGTTTTCTGTTATGTATAAATCTATGTTCCCATAATCCCTGTGTATCCTCGTTAGCAAATCATAAAGCCCTTGCGGATATATCTCCCAACCCATTTCTGTTTTAGGATTATCCATTGCTACACTTTCAGCACCGATAAAAGCTTCAGAGTTATTCTTTACAACTTGTCGTGTATAATAATTTATTCCTAAAAAATCAGAAGTTTCAAATACCTCAGTAAATAACTCTTTAGGTAGTTCAGGCATAATATTTGTATCGCTAAAGATTTTTATCATATCCTCAGGATAAGTTCCTTTTAATGCAGCATCTAAAAACCATCTGTTGTTCCATCCATCACTTCTATGGGCTGCAGCAATATCTTCTTCATCAGCTGAATTTGAATAACAGGTTGAAAGATTTAATGTTATACCTATTTGCCCATCTTGTTCTAATTCTCTATAAGCTTTAACTGCCTTAAAGTGCGATAATAATATGTTATGTGCAGCTAACAATGCCATTTTCATATCTTTAATTCCTGGAGCATGAACTCCTAAAGCATAGCCAAGATATGATGCAACCCATGGCTCATTATGAGTTATCCATGTTTTTACTCTATCTCCGAACTCTCTGAATAATAAGTTTGCATAATCAACATAGTAATCAGCAACTTGCGGATTTGCCCACCCTCCAATATCCTGAAGCTTTTGTGGAAGATCCCAATGATAAATTGTTATAGCTGGTTCTATATCATTTTTAATTAGTTCATCAATTAAATCCCTATAGAACTGAATTCCCTTCTGGTTTATCTCGCCAAAACCTTTTGGGAAAATTCTAGGCCAAGCAATTGAAAACCTATAACTTTTAATTCCAAGGCTTTTTAATAGCTGAACATCTTCTTTATATCTATGATAGTGATCACAAGCAATATCACCATTATGCATTTTAGCTACATTTCCTGGTATATGACTAAACCTATCCCAAATAGATTCACCTTTCTCATCTTCTTTGTAAGCTCCTTCAATTTGATATGCTGCAGTGGCTGTTCCAAAAATAAAATCTTTGGGAAATCTTAGCTTTTCCATTCTTTCGCCTCCGTTTCTTACTATTTTAAATCCAATATTTGTTAGTATAGCTTCTTATCCATAAAATTATACCTTATTAAAGGTCTACTGAAAATTCACATTATCTCCAAAGTTTTTCATGAGAATTAATAATTTCTGATAAGTAGCTTACCTTAATAATTAATATTAAACCACTGAAATACAGTAATATAAATTAAAAAAAGTTGTTTTTTACACTAGTTGTGATAAGATTATTTATATGTTTGGAGGGATGCTTACTTTGGAAAGATCAAAATTTATGCCAATTAGCAAAGAAGATCTAAAAGAAAGAAATATAGATCAATTAGATTTTATTATAATAACCGGTGATGCATACGTAGATCACCCATCCTTTGGTACTGCAATAATAGGGAGAATTTTAGAAAAAGAAGGTTATTCTGTTGGGGTTATTCCTCAGCCAGATTGGAAAACCCTTGATTCATTTAAGATTCTTGGGAAACCAAGACTTGGCTTCCTAATTAATTCAGGAAATATCGATTCTATGGTTAATCATTATACTTCTTCTAAAAAGAGACGTCATGATGATTTCTACTCTCCTGGTGGAAAAGGAGGCTTAAGACCAGATAGAGCTGTGATTATCTACTCTAATAAAGCAAAAGAAGCTTATAAAGATGTGCCAATAATAATCGGTGGTATAGAAGCATCCTTAAGAAGATTTGCTCATTATGATTATTGGAGTGATAAGATTAGAAGAAGTGTCTTAGTAGATTCTAAAGCAGATCTTCTTTCTTATGGAATGGGCGAAAAATCTATAACTGAAATAGCGAAATATCTAAGTTTTGGTAAAAACGTAAAAAATATTAGAGGTATTAGAGGTACAGCCTATATAACTAGTAGCTTAGAAAACTTAAAAGACTACATAGAGGTTCCTTCCTTTGAAGAAGTATCTGAAAGTAAGTCTGCTTATAATAAAGCTTTTAAAATCGAATCTGAAGAACAGGATTCTATTAGAGGCAACACTATAGTTCAAAAGCATGGTGACAGATATTTAGTTCAGAATCCACCTGCCACATCAATGTCTCAAGTAGAAATGGATGAAGTATATAAGCTTTCTTATGCTAAAACCTATCACCCTATCTATGAAGCTGAAGGTGGTATACCTGCTATAAAAGAAGTTAGATTTTCAATAACAAGTCATAGAGGCTGTTATGGCTCCTGTTCTTTCTGTGCTCTTACCTTTCATCAAGGCAGAGTAATTCAAAACAGAAGCCAAGACTCAATTATAGATGAAGCTAAAGAAATGACAGAATTTCCTGACTTTAAAGGCTATATAAATGATGTTGGTGGGCCTACTGCTAACTTTAGAAATAAAGCCTGCAGTATTCAAGAAAAAGTAGGGGTATGTAAAAATAGACAATGTATTTTCCCTAGTGCCTGCAAAAACCTTAAGATTGATCATATGGAATACCTATCATTGCTTAGAAAACTTAGAGAACTTCCTAAGGTGAAAAAAGTATTTGTTCGTTCTGGTATAAGATATGATTATCTTATATACGATAAGAACACAAAATTCTTCGAAGAACTTTGTAAACATCATATAAGTGGACAGCTTAAGGTTGCTCCAGAACATGTTTCTGATGCAGTTCTAAAACAAATGGGAAAACCAACAAGAGAAGTATATGATAAATTCACGAAAAAATATTATGAAATAAATAAGAAGGTGGGAATGAATCAATTTTTAGTTCCTTATCTTATGTCTAGTCACCCTGGAAGTGATTTAAAGGCAGCTATAGAGTTAGCTTTATTTATAAAAGAAATGGGATATATGCCAGAGCAAGTTCAAGATTTTTATCCTACTCCTGGTAGCTTGTCAACCACTATATATTATACTGGAGTAAATCCTTTTACTGGTGAAAAAATATACGTCCCAAGAAGCGGAAAAGAAAAAGCTATGCAAAGAGCACTTCTGCAATACTCAAAACCAGAAAATCATGCTCTTGTAAAAGAAGCTTTAATTAAAGCTGGTAGATCAGATTTAATAGGCCATAACGATAAAGCCTTGATTCCACCAGTACCACCTAAGAGCAGAAGTAAGAAGAGCTCCGAAGAAGATAAAAACACTTCTACTAATTCCTCGAAAAAATCACAGGGAATGAAGAAAACTAGCTCTAAAGCCAAAGGGAATTCACCCTCTAGAGACAAAAGTAAAAATAACAATAAATCATCCTTCAGTAAAAAAGCTGATAATAATAAATCTCCACTAGCTTCAAAGGCAAAAGCAAAAAAAAGATAAAAGAAAATTAGGAACTACACTCGCAAAACCAGATGTTTTTAGTAAGTGTAGTTCCTTTTCAGTTTCCTGCTATCTCCTTTTAAGTTTATAAAGCATATAATTAAATGTTATAAGCCAAAAAATTTCACCTAAAAGATATTGAGGGAAAACTTGTATTTTAATTATTACAGCTACAGTCTCTACTATAGATATTAGAGAAGCACTAGTTCCAAGCATCACAGCTATAATATTATGGTTATCATTTAGAACAATAAGTATATATAAAAGTGCAAGTAAATTAACAGCTCCATAAAAAACACTTATATAACTATTATCATGCAAGATATGATACCCTAAATTAGGATTTGAAAATATTTCTATTGAAAATACTTCCGAGTTCATGGTAATTAATATTGGGTAAAGTATATAACAAACAACTGATGTAATCATTATGTAATTAAATGATATTGTATTATTCCTAAGAATTGTATAAAGTACTACCATGATTATTATTGGTATAACTAGAATATATAGGAAATAAATATACTTTAAAGAATAGAGCCACAGTATACTTTTGCTAAAAAAGCACAAAAGCAGTGAAATATATCTAAGTGTTAAAAAAAATAAAGCAGTTAAACTGATGATTTTGATTTTAAAAGGAGCCTCAAAGTTTCTTATAAAACAAGAAAATATAATAGACATGGCAATAAATAACAAAAGAGCATAAATTTCAGCCATATGCACCATCCTTATTAATTGATACTATTAATGTCTATTATAAAACACTTGCAAATATTCTTTTTTATTTTTAAACTACTTGTTGTTTTGATGTTCCTTTAAACTTTTGTTAAGTCCTAATATCTTAAGTGAACCTTTTTCACAGGTTATTGTTACTGGAAAATCTGGTCCTCTCTCACCATCTATATCTGTAACAATCTCTTCATCACATTCAATATATACCTTATCAGTTTTAAAGTATACTAATTCCTCACTTTTATCTAAGTGTTCACCTTTAATAATTTTTATACATAAATTTACTACGTTAGTAAATGGTTTTGCTTTAATTATTATAACATCAAACATTCCATCTTGTACCTCAGCCTTATATGCCAAATTAAGATTTCCTGCTGTTCTACCGTTAAAAACTAACATAGAATACATATAGTCGTCAAAAACAATCTCATCTGTAGATACCTTGATTTTGTATTTCTTTAAATTTACAACTTCTTCGATACCTTTTATGTAATAAGCAACTTTCCCCATAGAATGTTTAAAGTTTCCGTCAATTTTTTGAGATATATCAGTAAACATTCCTGTACTCGCCACATTTATAAAATATTTATCATTTATTTTTCCTAAATCCACTAATTCAATATCACTATTAATTATCTGTTCGCAAGCTTCTAATACATCTGACGACATACCTAAAAACTTTGCAAAATCATTAGCAGTACCCACTGGAATAATACCTATAGGTAAATCAATATTAAGATTTTTCATGCAATTAACGGCTGTATCTACCGTTCCATCCCCACCAGCAACAATAATATATTCATACCCCTCATTAATATCTGTAAAAGCTGCATCCATAGTACTTTCAAAACTAATTCTATACGGTACTACAGAATATCCGTATTCTTGATGTATCCTTATAACATCATCAAGTTTTTGTGCCATTAAATTATCTCCTGAAAATGGATTGTATATCAATTTTACTCTTCTCATATGAATGCTCTCCCAATATATAGTCTTATTAATTAACTGTTCATATTAAATAATTATACTATATTTTCTTTTATTCACAATAGACATACAAAATATTACTATGAATATTTTTAGTATTCTGCATTATTTTTACTTGTAAATTCTTCACTCTCACTAATAATTCTTATAATAAAATAAAAAACTTATTAAACTATTGTTAAAAGTATAGTATAATGATATAGTCACACGATATATCAATTAGGAGAGGTGTTATGAAAAAAAGTCATATACCAAATTTATTTACGTTTGCTAATCTTAGCTGTGGAATTTTTTCTTTATTATTTACTTTAAATTATGAATATAATATAGCTTGTTTGTTTATTCTTTTAGCGGGACTCATAGATAGATATGATGGTAGGATTGCTAGATTCTTAAATGTAGATTCTGAAATAGGTAAGGAACTGGACTCATTGGCAGATTTAGTATCTTTCGGAGTAGCTCCAGCCTTTGTTGCATTTTTATTATTCCAACTAATTAATCTTCCTATATTAGGATATGTAATTTTAGTACTATTCCCAATAGCGGGTGCTTTTAGACTAGCAAGATATAACATTTCCGATTTTGACGGAGTATACACTGGTGTCCCAATAACGCTTGCTGGAACTTTCTTAGCCTTATATTCTTTAATTTTCACTATGTTAGGTGGAAATATTGCAAGGCTATCTTGGTTAACGCTATTCATAATGGCTATATTAGCTTACTTAATGATTAGTAAATTTCGTTTTACGAAAATATAATAAAAGAGCTATGACTTTAGTCATAGTTCTTTTATTACCCCATTTTTTTCTATTATGTGAGCTACTTCCTCAGCAACAATAGTTCCTAAAATTTTCTCAAGTGCTTCAGCCTTAAGTACATTATAATTTAATATCACACATTTGCTTCTGTCTATGCTTTTAATAACTTCATCAATTATTTCTCCCAATTCAACTGCTCTATTAAGCGCATTTTTCACATCTTTTTTCTTAGATAAAGCTATTTTATTAAAATCGTCAGCGCCTCCTATAAGCAATCTATATGAATTAGTAAGCTTAAAAAGCATATCTGATTGATTATTAAGATCATAGTACCAACTTTCAATAAACTGCCTACAATGGAACTCTCTATTTCCAATTATATCTCCCACTATGTTCACCCAAGTAATTACTATCTATATATTTATATTAATTATTATCGGTTTCATTCATACCTTTTGTATTAGTGAAAAATTTAAAACCAAAATATCAAAATGTAGAAACTAACATTTCAATTATTAACCCCTTAAAAACTCCACTTTAAACTAGTGATTATATAATAAACTCCTCCCAAAACTGAAAGGAGTTTAAATATTATCTTTTCTTTTTGCATTTCTTACATTTCTTCTTCGCCGATTTAGGTTTATGCAAAAATTCATTAGTCATCATTTTCTTTATATATATTGAATCAATTGAATTTAGCTTTTTATCATAATGCTTCTTTAATTTAATTATATCAACACCAGGTTTATCTTTTATGATAATAACATTTTTATCATCCTTTTTATCGGTTATGATAATTTTCTGATTCTGATCTGGTGTTATATTTACTATTTTCACCTTATTACGAACCTTTCGCTTCGATTCTTCATCATTCTCTTTAGTTTCTCTTACTATTTCTTTTTTTACATCTTTTAATATATCAAGCTTTTCATTTTCAAGGATTTCATCTTTTTCTTTTGTATAATCTATATTATCAAAAATATCAAACATTCCATCAGTTATACTAGATTTTTTTTCGTCATTATGAGGCTTTTCCTCATAAGTATCATACATCTCATTAATCATATTAAGTTTTTTGTCATCAACATAAGACATTTCATTATTCATAAAAGGCTCATCCTCATAGATATCAAAATCTTTATCATTCATATGAATCTTTTTATCATCACCATCAGGTTTTTCTTCATGATTATCATATAAAAGATCAATAATATCTATCTCATTTTCCTTTTCCTTGTATTCCATTTTTGCTTTATTAAAGTTTTCTAGTCCGTCCATAAAGTTGCATTTTGCGCCCATAAGTAGATACTGGCCTGTTTTCATATCATAGGTCAAATCACAGTTCTCAAATAAATTGTCTTGCTCCATTCTATATGGCTCTGGAATATCTATATACTCCTCATTATAATTCTTTCTTTCTTCTTTAGAAACTTTTATTTCCTCTTGAGAATTTTCTATATTTTCTTCCTTATTCTCCGATTTTTCAGCATCGCCACAAGAATTATTTATAGGTTCTTCTTCAAGTCTAAAGGGATAGTTCTGTGGATACATTATATGCATAACTACACCCCCTACTTAAAGTCTTCGCTATATCGCTTAAAATAACCTTGAGGAAGACCACATAGTGGACAACGTCTTGGTGCCTCTTTTCCTACATGAATATATCCGCAATTCATACATTGCCATTTTATACTTGTTTGATTCTTAAAAAGTCTTCCACTATCTAACAACTCTTTAATAGCTTTAAATCTCTTCTCATGATGTTCTTCTGTTTCAGCTAACTCACTAAATAAATTTTCCAACTCTTCAAAGCCTTCTTCTTTAGCTTCTTTCGCATATTTGACATATATGCTCTCACTTTCTTCCTTTTCACCTTCAATGGCATATTTTAGGTTTTCGCTAGTGGTTCTTATAAGCTTTAACGCCTCAAAAGTTTCTCTAGCATGAGCTAATTCATTTCTTCCTGTAGACTCAAAGATAGATGCTATATATTCATATCCTTCCTTTCTAGCTTTTTCTGCAAATAGCATATATGCAACACTCGCTCTTGATTCGCCAGCGAAAGTCTTTAAAACATTAATCTCCGTTTTGCTTCCCTGTAATTTCACAGTTAACCCTCCGTGATATTTTTACACTATCAGCTTATTCCATATTCTTTTTTTTGGTTACACATAGTTTTTAAGAAATGCCAACTCCACTGGTTTTATCAAAACAAATATAATACCACGGTGTATCCTTTAATGAATCTAGAATAAAATACTAATTTTAGATAAAAAACTGCTTAACAGGTACTTTCCCATTAAGCAGCTTCTATATAAATATTTATATCAAGAACCAAATAGCCTTATCACATCTTAATTATCTTAACTTCACCAGGCCCAAATCCTAATTTGAGATTCCATCTATCATCAAACTCATATATGTACCTACTCAATTCGTTTGGTGAGTATAATAAATATGCTTCCCTTGAAGCATTATATGATTCTCGTCTAATTCCATCTAAATCAAAATATAAATCCCTGTAATTAGACATATCTGCATTAGCTAGAACTAAAATTAAATTATCTCGCTGACATCTTCTTTTCCCATTAATTATCCACCCTAGTGCAATTGCAGGACTAGACCAATCTCCGCAACTCACGGGAAAGAAATTATCAAGATTTGTAAAGGTATCCTTATACTCTTCTCTAATCTTTGAAATGTTAGATAGGATTCCTGGCATCTCCCATCTATCTTTATTATTCCAATGCAATTGATATTTATCGAAAAATGCAAGCTTTCCATAATATTTATCGTTTATATCCAATCTATATCTTTCCTCTGATGTTGCATCGAGTCCAGTGTTCATTGGCTGAGTTTCATAAAGCTCGAGACCTGAATTTATAAAAGGTATTCCATTAGGCATAAAGTGGTTTAACATTGTGGCACACTTAACTAAGTTTTTTCCACCATATCTAGCCGCAAGCCTAGAAGAATCTGCTATTTCTCCAGCAGCAAATACAGGACAAACTAAATTCCTAGAATCATATATGAATCCATGAATTTTATGTTCCTGCCATCTTGGCTCCTTATAAAATCCATCACCAATTATCATATTATATCCCATTTTCTTTGCTGCTGCTGCACCTAAATCCACAAGTTCCTCTGCTATAAATGAAAAATCCTTATCAATAGCTCTAGGCATTCTCATTATCATCTCTACAAGGTCCTGTGGCAATGCATGCCCCATATCTATTCTAGCCCCATCAATACCAAAATTTCTTTGATAGTAAGGGATTATGTCTGCTAAAACACTCCATAAAGCTTCATTAGGCTCATTTCCCTGAAATAAATTACACTTAATAGTGTCATTTAATATATATGGCGGCTGATTTATATCTTTCATATACCTTTTGCTCGCCGTAGGTGTGTCTAAATATAACCTTAAATATGTAACATCCTCCCAAGGAGCCTGTGGATCATTTATACAATCAGAAAAAGCAGGTGCTGTAGTAATTCCCATATACTCTTCGATTAAATCAAGAACGTTTAATCGGGGATTTACTGCACACATTGTTTGAATTTCTCTCCATTTAACAGCATCATATTTATCAGGAGATACTGTAAACTTCTTAAGCAAGGATTTAACATTTTCTGATTGATACATTAATGGTAAAAGTTCCTCTGAAGGTTTAACATTCTGTCCAATACTTTCTACCCTTGGTGGTCCATACTCTGAAACCTCCTCAAGATTAATCCAGTAAAACCAATATGGATGAGTTAAAATCAAATTGTTATCCCTAGAACAAGTTCTCGGAATTATATCAATCATAACTCTTATATCCAAAATATGGCAACCTTCAATAAAAGCTGAAAACTCATCCTCTACAGTCATCTCGTCCCCAGTCATAGGATCTTTCAATTCTTCATCTAAAGCAAAAAAATCCTTAACAGCGTAAGGTGAGCCCAGTTCTCCTTTTTTATACTTATAGCTATGTTGGGATATTGGCAATAAATACAAAGCAGTAATCCCCATTTTTTTTAACAACGGAAGAAGTGCGATACTCTTTACAAACGTCCCAGTTTCCTTAAAACCATTTGCACTATAGTCTGAGAGATACCCGTCTAAATCATGGTCCCAAGAGGTAGACGTCCTTATCTGCATAGAATATATTATGCTGGATTTTATCCAGTCTCCTCCAATTACTCCAACACTTCCATTAACTGTAGCCACATTTTTTGATAATGATTTTGAATAATCTATGCTGCTCTTTCTCGACTTCAGAATATATTTTTCTATACATTCCGAATAAAAATCATATGGGTTAACAAATAAAACTCCATCTTCTCTGCAATTACTTTCCTTGGATGAATAATCAAAACAATTCCATAGATCTGGTACTGCATAGCTAATACCCTCTCCAATTTTTGACTTTTTCTTCAAAATATTCATGAGTTTTATTAGTTTACTCTCTTTACCCATAAATAAGTTCCCCCCTTATAGTGTAAATGTGAAACTAATCTTCATAATATTATAACCCAAAAAAAGTAATTTGTGTAGTAAATTTTACCTTTTATTGTAATAATTACATTCATATTTCAAATTGCAAACCTCACACTCTGGCTTTCTTGCTTTACAAATTCTGCGTCCATGCCAAATTAAGTAATGATGTGAGTCGCTCCATTTTTCTTTAGGAATTGCCTCCATTAGCTGTTCTTCAACCTTTTCTGGAGTTTTCCCCTCTGCAATACCTATACGATTTGCCACTCTAAAAACATGAGTATCTACCGCTATTGCAGGTATTCCAAAAACATTTGAAGCTACTACATTGGCAGTCTTCTTTCCCACCCCTGGTAGTGTTGTAAGCTCTTCAATAGATTTTGGTACCTGTCCATTATATTTTTCTATCAATATCCTACTTGTAGCCAATATATTTTTAGCTTTACTTTTATACAATCCGCAGGATTTTATTTTTTCTTGCAATTCTTCCTCACTTAAAGTTACCATTTGCTCTGGTGTATAATAATTTTCAAATAAATCCTCAGTAATTATATTCACCCTAACATCAGTAGATTGTGCTGACATCATAGTAGCTATTAACAATTCATAAGCACTGTGAAAATTCAACTCACACTTAGCGTTTGGATACATCTCACTTAGTTTATCTATAACTATTTTTGACTTTTCTTTATCCATATCCTTATATGCTATATTCTCCACGGTACTCTTCTGGTAAAAGTTCAGCGATTTTAGTCATTGCTTCCTCCACAACAGCTTCTTCATATTGCTTCTTATCTTCCTCAGCAGCTCTTGGTCTTAAAGTAAATGGTTCTCCAATTTTTATATGTATATCTGTTCTATTTACTTTTTCCTTTTCCATACCATTATCATTTATGGGCATGAATTTTTCTGTCCCCCACATACCAATAGGAACTATAGTTGCTTTTGTAAGCTTAGCAATAAGATATAATCCCTTCTTCGCTTTAATCATCTTACCATTTCTGCTCCTAGTACCTTCTGGGAATATCACAATATTCCCTCCTTTTTTGGCAATAGAAACTATATTTGATAACCCTACCTTATCAGCAGTGTCTGGCTTTATAGGAGTTGTCTTTACAGCTAGTATGCCCAACTTAGTAAAATTATTCTGAGACAATTTAACCCCAGCCACAAAAGTAGGATCATAGGGTTCTAACACACCACTTAAAACTGGTCCATCAGCATTACTTAAATGATTACATATAAAAATTATAGGTCCGCTTACGTTTTTCGCAGTGTCTATACCTTCAACCTTTATATTTGCTTTGTTTAATATAAAATTCTTTAACATAAACCTTGCAACTTTTTCTCCGACACTTTTCGGTAACATTGTAACTATTTTTCCTATAATATCTTTAACCAAAATGACTCCCCCTTAAATTAAATGCAAAAGCTTATATACATTAAAATAAGGACTAATAAACCAAATAACAAGATTACATCCTGCATAGATGATTTTTATCCATTAATTAATGTCTAAATTTAATTATAGTTTATACCTGTTCAAAAGTCTATTATAGTACTCTTTAACGTAGTCAGAAGTAATTTTTTCATAATCTACCTCTTCACCATTTCCTTGAGAAAATAATGCTATAAGTGCATTTCTTTGGAGTATATTTTTTCCTCTCCATCCGCAAGAGGTTTTGATATACTTATCCTTAAATATTTTTTTATCTATATGTGCAATTTCTTTCACATCTACATGTTCCATAAACTCATAGGGATTAAGCTCTTTTAAATTAGCTTCTTCAGTATACTGGTTAAATTCACAAACCCGCTGGCAAGTATCACAACCAAAAAGCCTTCCTTTCAATGACTCCATTTCTTCATCAGTTAAATCTTTCTTTTGAGTCAAGTAAGATAAGCACTTATTGGAATCATTATATTCTTCACCAATAGCTTTTACCGGACATGCTTTTATACATAAATTGCACTCTCCGCATTTACTTTCTATCTTTGCATCAGGATCAATTAATGCATCAGTAATTATTTCTCCTAAAAAAACATAAGAGCCATACTTTTCGGTTATAAGCATATTATTTTTGCCTATAAATCCAACTCCAGCTTCTGCTGCGATATATCTTTCAGGCAAACTATTACTATCCACTAAAGCCACTGCATCATAACCAAAACTCTTTATAAATTCACAAATCCTCTGAAGATAAGTATACGCTACCTTGTGGTAATCTTTACCCCTAGTGTATCTAGAGAAATATACCTTATCTTCAAAGGATTCTTTATATTTATAAGGAAATGCAACAGTTATAATTGTTTTTGCTTCATGCAAATATAAAAAAGGATTTATTTTCTTTTCAATATCTGATTCTTCAAAACTATTAAAAACTCCTAGTTCTTTTCGTCTTTCATAAAATGGCCTTAACTCATGAAAGATTCTTGCTCTCATAAATCCCACTGTATTTAGTCCAAGACTTTTACAAAAGTGTTTTATTTCTTCCTTTATATCCATTTTTATAAACAATTATCCTTTTAAGAATAACTCCTTTCTCTAAAAGCAACTCTTTTTTGTTATATCCTCAAACTTAATTACGTCTCCTTTTGGTGGCTCCTTGGGTAATATCACCTTAGCTGGGATTCCTACTGCTGTTGCACCTGCTTGAATGCTTTTTAAAACTACAGCATTAGCTCCAATTTTTGCATTATCACCAATAACAATATTCCCAAGAACTTTAGCCCCAGTTCCTATTATCACATTATTTCCCACCGTAGGGTGTCTTTTACCTTTATCTTTTCCTGTTCCACCTAGCGTAACTCCATGATATAAAAGAACATTATCCCCAACTTCTGCCGTTTCACCAATAACAACACCCATACCGTGATCAATAACTAAACCTTTACCAATTTTTGCTCCTGGGTGTATTTCTATCCCTGTAAAGAATCTCGAAAGTTGTGATATCAATCTAGCTAAGAAAAATATCCTCTTTTTATAGAGTACATGAGCTATTCTATATGCGATCATAGCATGAATACATGGGTATAAAAAGAAAACCTCAAGTTTACTATTTGCTGCTGGATCTTGTTCCATAACTCTTTTTATATCATATCTTATATTTTTAAACACTAATGCAACCTCCTCCACACCTTTAGATAATCCTTACTAAAATAGTAGGATATCTTATATTATAATTTATAATTACACTTTGTCAATAACTATAACTATAAAAATCCTTATCTAAAGGTATTTTATGCTACTTAAATATTTTTCGTGTATTACCTTGGAAATACTCATCTAAAAGATCATGAATAACTACTATACCACATAACTTATTCTTTTTATCCACTACTGGCACCGCAAACAAGTTATATTTTACTATTGCTTCAAAGGCATTTTCCCTAAGATCTTCATCAGAAACCGTTATTATATTAGTATCCATAATATCACGAAGTGTACTGTTCTTATCATCCTGTAATAACTGAATCAACCTCACAGAACCTTCAATAATTCCATCTTCATCGATTATATAGATATAATAAGCAACCTCTTCATCGATCTCCATTTCTTTTAATATTTCTAAGGTTTCATTTACAGTAACATTTATATTGAAAGAAATAAAATCTTTATTCATTATACTTCCTACAGTGGTCTCACTGTATTTCATTAAATTTCTGATTTCTTCAGCATCTTCTTTTTCCATACTGATTAATATTTTCTCAGCTGTAGCATCATCTACTTCATCTAAAATATCAGCAATCTCATCATTAGGCATATTCTCTAAAACATCAGTGGTTCTACTTTCGCTTAGATGCTCTAAAATTTCAGCTTGAACCCCTGGCTCGATTTCCTCTAAAGTTTCTGCTGCTAAATCGTCATCTAGGTTTTCAAAAATCTTATTTCTGTATTCAATATCCATGCTTTCAATTATATCTGCAAGGTCTGCTGGATGAAGTTTTGATATCTTTTTATATGGAACATTCAATTTTATACTTCTATTTTGAACCATATCAATAGATTCTAGATTATCCCATAAAATCAACTCTGTGTCAGTTTTATGTTTGAAAATCTTAGATATCATCTTAAACATTTTATAAACTTTATATTTTCTTAGAACACCATTTATACCTGCATCTACTGCAACAATTCTTATATCTCCAGCCATCTCTGCAAGCCTTACATCATTTACTCTGACTAACTTTTTTCCATTAATATCTACTATAGAACGATCTAAAAGATGCCTCGATAAAAGATACGAATATGTTGTAGGTAATATATCTCTTGCACCTTTTACTGATACATATATATTTTTGTTTTTATCTCTTTTAAAATCTATAGCTTTGAACTCGTAATTAAGTATTTCTCCATCTTTTTTTACTTTGTATCCAATAATCTTTGGATATCCCTCTTCTGTCATAACATACATGTCGTATAGTCTTCCAATACAATCTCCATATTCATCGAACACATTGGTGTTTCGAACCTTACTCCAAAAGAAGTTGTATAATTTCTCCATAAACATTCCTCCCTAGTAAAGCTTTCTTAACTATAAAAACAAATCTTTTATTTCCTCGTAACTCATGGAGGATAAAACATTGTTACTATTTAAATCTTCATCTAAAACATTCTTTATTACTTCAGTTTTCTTTCTCTGCAGTTTTTCAATTTTCTCTTCGATAGTTCCTTTTGAAATCAACTTAATAACCTCTACAGTATTTTTTTGTCCTATTCTATGAGCTCTATCAGTGGCTTGATTCTCCACTGAAGGATTCCACCACGGATCAAAATGTATTACCACATCAGCTCCAGTTAAATTAAGCCCTGTACCTCCAGCCTTTAGGGATATTAAGAAAACTTGGGAATCATCATTATTAAATTCATCAACAATTTTTAGTCTTTCTTGACTTTTTGTTGAACCATCTAAATATTTATATGTTATCTTATTTTTAGTCAAAAGCTTCTCTATATTTTTAAGCACCGAAGTAAACTGTGAAAACAGCAATACTTTATGATTTCCTGCTAAAACCTCCGCAAGTACTTCAGAAAGTGCTTCATATTTTCCACTTCCACCTTTATAGTCGTCTAAAAATGAAGCTGGATCACAGCATATTTGTCTAAGTCTTGTAAGGGCAGCTAAAATTTTTATCTTGCTATTGTTAAAGCCCTTCTCCTTAACTTCATCATCAAGTTCTCCTTGTATATGCTTAACATAAGCAAAATACAACTTTTTTTGTTCCTTTGTCATATCTACATATAACCTTTTTTCAATCTTTTCTGGAAGTTCTTTTATAACTTCAGACTTTAATCTTCTTAAGATAAATGGTTTTATTTTCTTATTCAAATTATCTAGCGCTTTGTTATCTCCATTTTTAATTATTGGTACTTCATAAAGCTCACTAAACCTTCTATGTGAAAAAATGTATCCTGGCATAACAAAATCAAATATTGACCATAATTCTGTTAAGGAGTTTTCTATTGGTGTTCCTGTAAGTGCAAAACGAATCTTTGCTTTTATATCTTTAACAGCTTTAGTTGTAAGTGTATCTCTATTTTTTATCTTCTGAGCTTCGTCAATTATCATATATTCAAAAGAAATGTCCTCATAAATCTCCATATCCTTTGTTAAGGTAGGATATGAAGTTATTATAACATCATAATAATCCATTTCCTTAATAGCTTCTAACCTAGATTTTTTATCTCCTGCTATAACAATAGCTTTAAGTTCAGGACAAAACCTTATAATTTCCTGTTCCCAATTATATATAAGAGAAGTAGGAGCAACTACCAAAGATTTGCCCTTCTCCTTTTCTGATGCAAGAAATGCAATGCTTTGAAGTGTTTTTCCTAGCCCCATTTCATCAGCTAAAATTCCGCCCATGCCATAAACTGCTAAAGTTTTAAACCACCTAAAACCAACCTTTTGATATTCTCTCATTATTTTTTCTAATGAAGTTGGAATTTCAAAATCTAGTTCATTAACTTCCTTTATATTTTTTATAATCTTATTTACTGCCTCATCCTTGGAATAACTCTTTATTCCACTAGTATTCATAGTTTCATTTACATATAATATGTTGTTTTTAGCTACAACCATATTTCCATTACTTAATAACTTATTCCCACCTACATTATCGATGAAGTCTGGCAGCGCTGAAAGTTCCTTGTTATCTAAAATAATTATAGCTCCATCCTTAAGCTTATAATACCTTTTCTTTTCCCTTAGCGCTTCAAATACCCCTTTTAATTCTTTCTTGTCCACTTCTGGAATATCAAAAGATATTTCAAGTAGATCTTCATTATTAATACGTACAGAGCTTTTTATAGATGAAATCTTATGAATTTTCATGTTTTTAAAAGCATCAGAATAAAACACCTGTCCTTCATTTTTTATTCCCTCAATGCCTTCCTCAACAAACTTAATTATAGATTCTTCATCATCTAAAAGAAATCCTTGGCTATTTCCCTTAAAACCCAAAGCTTCTAACCTATTTATAATACTTTTCTCCTGTTTCAAATCTCTATAGACAATGAAATCTGATTCATAAAGCTTTAATGGATTTATCTTTTCAACCCCATAATTAAAGACTATATTAACAACTATAGTTCCTCCAACTTTATCTAAGTAAATCTCTTTTGTTAACTCTTCCTTAATTATTCTATCTTTAATTTCACCTGTAATATTAACTTCTATATTATTATCTAATCGAGGTATCATTACTTTTAATAAACTTTCACCTTGATCCTTTTTAACCCTAAGCTTATTATTACTGCTCTTGGGAATATAATCTAGAGCGCCTAAAATTAAAGCTTGTTCTTTGTTTGGTATATATATTTTATCGTTATACAAATATATAGTCTTTTCTTTATCTAGTGCTATTGGATCGTCACTTTTAGAAATGGCTATTTCTTCATTACTTTCGTTAATATCAATTTTAATAGGAAGATTTTCTGAAACAACTTTCACTGGATAATTCGTTTCCTGGCCAATAAATGAAAAATTTATAACTTTTCCAGTTAGAGCTTTTAACATTTTTATAAGCATACTGTTAGATGCTATTAATCTTTTATCTGTACCTTGGAATTTTCTACTATAGAACATCATCGCCTCGATATCTGCTTTAATTTCTGCATATTCAAGAATAATATCTATTATTTTTAAATCTGCATCTTGGAATCGTTGCTTATTCATATCTAAAATAAAGCTACTTCCATATCCCAAAGGTTTCTTATTTTTTATAGCTTTTGCAAAATCAATAATATTTTTTACTACATAGGTTCTATCTGTTCCTACTTTAAATTCAAAATAACCTTTATTGTCTGTTTTATGTTTTTTTAAGGTTATATCAAATTTTAGAGGAACTTTACTTATGTTACTAGTGTTATTATCAAGAAATCTAAACATATCGTTTACTACTTGAACTTCTTGTTTTAACTTTATCTTTTTCTCTAATTTTTCTTGATGACCATCATAAATGTATTTTAGCAACACTGCAACAATATGTTTGCAACATCTACTACTTCCATATGCTTCTTTGTAAGCAGGGCAATCACAGCTATAGTTTATACCACCAGAGTATATTCCAAAATTCACTTCTATCTCATAGGTAGTAGCAAACTTATCACTCTCTACGACAGCTGAAATTTCACCTATATCTTCTTGAAATTTATTTTTAAAAATTCCAAAATCAAAAAATATTATTAAATCCTTTGAATAGTAGTTTTTACCTTTCTCAAAGGCTCCTCTTTGTGCAATCTCTTGTATAAACTCTTCATTAATTCTCAAAGTAAACACCTCGGTCTAAAGAATTCCAACTTAAAACAAAAATTTATCATAAATAACTCTCTCATACTTAATAATGTTTTTTAAAATAAACTTATGAAATACTTAAACTATCAAAATTTTCAATAATCCAAATTTAAAATCTATATATGTATACATTAAATATTAACATAAATTGTAGTGAATAAACCACCTTTTGCTGAGAATAATAAAATTAAGTTTTTAGGCGAATAGGCATTGAAGATACTCTTCGTTTGTCCATTCCACTTTTTTATATTATCAAAGAACCTATTGATTCCAAAATTTCGCCAACATTTCTTGCATTTAAGGAAGTTCAAATTCTTATATAAAAAAAGCCTTATAAGGCGCACGATAATCGCCTTATAAGACCTTTGAATCAACTTAAATATACTAATCTAACGAGAACTAGTATACCTTTGTGCAGCTGTCTACATATTTAGGATTCTTTCCAATAGTAAGACCATTAAATTGCTCTTTAATCTTCCAGTATATAGGTCCTACTTTTCCATCACCTACTGGTTTTCTGTCTACACTAACAACTGGTGTTATCTCCATAGCAGTCCCACTAAAGAACACTTCGTCAGCACAATATAATTCAGTTCTTGACACCCTTCTTTCAACAACTTCTATGCCTGCATTCTTAGCAAGTTCAATTACTAATGCTCTAGTAATACCTTCAAGTAAAGATTCTGATGCAGCTGGAGTAATAACCTTACCATCTCTAACAAGGAAAATATTCTCTCCTGGACCTTCTGATACATAACCTTCACTAGTTAAGAAAATAGCTTCATCAAAGCCATTTTGTACTGCTTCTAAGTTAGCTAAAGCAGAATTTAAATAAGCAGCAGTAGTCTTAGCTCTTGGTGGGATCATATTATCATGGACTCTTGTCCAAGATGATACCATAGTATCAAGAGTTTCCTTTCCTGCATAGCTGTTTAATTCCATAGCATATATAACAAGTCTATCACAAGAATTATCAACTAAGCTTGGTGAAAGTTTGTTTGAATCTTTATATCCTAATGGTCTCAAATATACGTTGCATTTAAAGTTATTTCTTTTAACTAATTCAACTGTAGCATCGCATAATTCATCTAAAGTATATGGAAGCTGAATATTTAAAGTTTTACAAGATTGTAAAAATCTCTTATAATGTTCTCTAAGTTTAAATATATATACTTGATCCTCTTCCTTATTATAATAACCTCTTATACCTTCAAAACAACCTAATCCATAGTTAAAGGCTTTACTTCTTACACTTATATTTATGTCATTTTCATCAACGAATTTTCCTTCATAAAAAGCAATTGTACTCATTTATTTTCCTCCTATCCATTTTTTCATCTTCGTAAAGTTAAAGAAGAACTCCCTAAGGAGTACTAACTCTAAAGAAGTAAATACTCCTAAGCAGTTAAGACTCTTAAGAAATTAAATCCCTTAGACATTGTAATTCCTTTTGGAGTTAAGACTCCTTAGGGAGCAAGGGCTCCATAGAGTTAAAAAGTGTTTTTTCTAATATTTAAAAACATTAGAATTTTTATTGGCCAATACACGAAAAGAATGAAATATTCAATCCTCTACCGTCATTAGTAATTTCCAATCTTTATTCTTTTATACACTATAGAAAAGGTGCTGCCTAGTCGGCAGCTCCTTATGTAGTAATTACTCTATCTTTCCTACAACTGGGAAAGTCATTTTTGATCTAAGTTCAGCTCCAACTTTTTCTATTTGGTGTTCACTTTCAATTCTTCTTGTTGAACTGAAGTTTGGTCTTCCAACATAGTTCTCAGTTAACCAGTTTCTTGCAAAAACACCTTCTTGGATTTCTTTAAGAACTTGTTTCATTTCTTTCTTAGTTTCATCTGTTATTATTCTCTTACCAGTGCAGTAATCGCCATATTCAGCAGTATCACTGATTGAGTATCTCATTGTTGACATTCCGCCTTGGAATATTAAGTCAACGATTAATTTCATTTCGTGGCAGCATTCGAAGTAAGCCATTTCTGGAGCATATCCAGCTTCAACTAAAGTTTCAAAACCAGCTTTGATAAGAGCGCTAACTCCACCACAAAGAACTGCTTGTTCTCCGAATAAGTCTGTTTCAGTTTCTTCTTTAAATGAAGTTTCGAACACACCAGCTCTAGCTCCACCGATTCCTTTAGCATATGCTAAAGCGATGTCTTTTGCTTTTCCTGTAGCATCTTGGTGTATAGCTATTAAGCATGGAACTCCTGATCCTTCAGTGTATTGTCTTCTAACCATGTGACCAGGTCCTTTTGGAGCAACCATAAATACGTCAACATCAGCTGGAGGATTTATTTGTTGGAAATGTATGTTGAATCCATGAGCAAATACTAAAGCTTTACCTTCTGTTAAGTATGGTGCTATTGATTCATCATAAACAAATTTTTGTCTTTCATCTGGTAATAATATCATTATAACTTGAGCAGCTTTAACAGCATCAGCTACAACAGCAACTTTTAAACCTGCTTTTTCAGCTCTTTCCCATGATTTACTGCCTTCATATAAACCAACAACAACGTCAACTCCACTTTCATGAAGGTTTAACGCGTGAGCATGTCCTTGGCTACCATAACCTATAACTGCTACTGTCTTTCCACTTAATAATTCTAAATTTGCATCCTTTTCGTAATATAACTTTGCCATTTTATTGGCCTCCTTTTATATATAGTTTTTTTATTCGCATATTAATTGATCTATTGGTGCTCCTGGTGCTACCATTGGTAGTACCTTTCTTTCTGCTTCTATTAAACAATCGACAACAACTGGTACATCGCTGTTTAAAGCCTCTTTTAAGACATCAACAACTTCTTCTTTTGAAGTTATTCTTAATCCTTTAGCACTATAAGCTTCTGCTAATTTAACAAAATCAGTTTTCTTTTCTATGATACTATGAGAATATCTTTCCTCATAGAAGAATTGCTGCCATTGATGAACCATTCCTAAGGCATGGTTATTCATAACTAATATTACAACTGGCAAATCAGCTGATACTGCTGTAGCAAGTTCATTACAATTCATCATAAAGCTACCATCGCCTGAAACACAAACTACCTTTTTATCTGGCTTAGCTGCCTTTGCACCGATAGCTGCTCCAAGACCGAATCCCATAGTACCCAGACCTCCAGAAGTTACAAAGGTTCTTGGATTATAAAATTTATAATATTGTGCTATCCACATTTGGTGTTGCCCAACATCTGTTGCAATGATAGCATCACCTTCAGTAAGTTCATTTAACTTTTCTATTACATAATGTGGAGTAATAGCATCTGAATTTTCATATTGAGGAATGGAAAGTTTCTGTAATTCCTCAACTTTTTTCAACCACTCATCGCAACACTTTGGTGTAACTTTTGGTATTAATCTTTTTAATACCTCTTTTAAATCACCAATGATATAAGAATCTACGTTGATATTCTTGTTAATCTCCGCGATATCTATATCAATGTGGATAATTTTAGCGTTGGCAATATGTGCTTCATTACTTATAACTCTATCACTAAATCTAGCTCCTATCGCTATAAATAAATCACATTTTGTTGCAGATAAATTTGAAGCCTTTGTTCCATGCATACCTATCATACCAGTATGAAGTCTATGGTTTGCTGGAAAACCTCCTAATGCCATTAATGAAGATGAAACTGGAGAATTGATTTTTTCTGCAAATTCTATAATTTCTTCTGAAGCCCCAGAAGAAATTATTCCTCCACCTACATATATTAATGGTCTTTCAGCCTCATTTATAAGTTTTACTGCTTTTTCTATTGCTTGTTCAGTTATATATTTATCGCTTACTTCTACGGTTTTAGGTTCTTTTCTCTCATAACTATCTTTTTGAGCTGTAACATCCTTAGGTATATCCACAAGAACTGGTCCTGGACGTCCTTCTCTAGCTATATGAAAAGCCTCTCTAATGATGTTAGGCAATTCCTTTACATCTCTAACCATAAAATTATGCTTTGTTATTGGCATCGTAATTCCAGTTATATCTACCTCTTGGAAACTATCTCTTCCTATCAAAGGTCTAGTTACATTACCTGTTATAGCAACCATAGGTATTGAATCCATATAAGCTGTTGCTATCCCTGTAACCAAATTTGTTGCACCAGGACCAGAGGTAGCAAGACATACTCCAACCTTACCAGTGGCTCTTGCATAACCATCAGCAGCATGAGCAGCACCCTGTTCATGACTTACTAATATGTGGTTTATATCCTCTTGATATTTGTAAAGTGCATCATAGATATTTAAAACAGCTCCACCTGGAAACCCGAAAATAGTATCTACGCCTTGTTCTTTTAAACATTCTACTAAAATTTCTGCCCCATTTAGAATCATTTACTCACCCCAATTATCTATTTCAAGGTAGCTCCACTGCTTGCAGAACTTACAAGCTTAGCATATCTTGATAAATATCCTGTCTTAATTTTAGGTTCTCTAGGTACCCACTTACTTCTTCTACTTTGTATAGTATCCTCATCAACTAGTAATTGAAGTTTTCCATTAGTAATATCTACTTGAATCATATCGCCTTCTTCAACTAAAGCTATTAAACCGCCTTCAGCTGCTTCTGGAGATATATGACCAATGGCAGCACCTCTTGTTGCTCCACTAAATCTTCCATCAGTAATAAGTGCTACAGATTTATCAAGACCCATTCCAATAATTGCAGAAGTTGGAGAAAGCATTTCTCTCATTCCTGGACCACCCTTTGGTCCTTCATAACGAATAACTATAACGTCATTTTCTTTAATCTTCTTTGCCATTATAGCTTCAACAGCTTCTTCTTCTGAATCGAAAACTCTAGCTGGACCTTCATGATACATCATTTCCGGAACTACAGCAGATTTTTTAACAACAGCACCATCAACTGCTAAATTTCCTTTTAAAACCTGAATTCCACCAGTTTTGCTATATGGTTCATCAATTGGTCTGATAATCTTATAATCTTTAACCTTTGCATCTTTGATATTTTCTTCAACAATATTTCCTGATGCAGTTATACAATCTAAGTTTAATAAATTAGCCTTTGACAATTCATTTAGCACACTTTGTACTCCACCAGCCCAATATAAATCTTCAATATGAGATTCTCCTGCAGGGCTTAGCTTACAAAGGTTTGGAGTCTTTCCTGATATTTCATTGATAATATCTAAATCTAATTTAATTTCAGCTTCATTTGCAATGGCAGTTAAATGAAGAACACTATTTGTAGAACATCCAAGAGCCATATCAACAGTAAGAGCATTTCTTATTGACTTTTCTGTAACGATATCTCTTGGTTTGATGTCATTTGTTAAAAGATCCATGATCTTCATTCCAGCTTTTTTCGCAAGTCTTATTCTCTCAGAATAAACAGCTGGAATAGTTCCATTTCCAGGAAGCGCAAGTCCAAGTACCTCTGCTAAACAATTCATTGAATTAGCAGTAAACATTCCTGAACATGAGCCACAGGTTGGGCAAGCACTATTTTCAAGGCAAGCAAGTTCACCATCAGTCATCTTTCCAACTTTGTGTGCACCTACCGCTTCAAATAAAGTTGATAAACTAACACTCTTATCTTCATATCTACCTGCAAGCATTGGTCCACCGCTGATTACTATTGATGGAATATTTAATCTTAAAGCTGCCATCATCATTGCTGGAACAATTTTGTCACAGTTTGGAACTAATACTAAAGCATCAAAGCTATGAGCCTTAGCAACACATTCTATTGAGTCAGCAATAAGCTCTCTTGAAGCTAAAGAATATTTCATTCCTTCGTGACCCATTGCAATACCATCACATACACCTATAGCAGGGAATACAATCGGTGTTCCTCCACCAATTAATACTCCTGTTTTTGCTGCTTGAACAATCTTATCTAAGTTAATATGTCCTGGTATTATATCGTTTTGAGAAGAAACTATACCAATCAATGGTCTTGCTAGTTCTTCATCTGAAAGACCATCAGCCTTTAATAAAGATCTGTGTGGTGCTCTTTCAGGACCCGCCTTCACTTTATCGCTTCTCATAATAATTACTTCCCTTCTTTTATAGCTTCAGCAACTAAGTTACCCATTTCTACAGTACCAACTAGTGTCTTTCCTTCGCTGATTATATCGCCAGTTCTATAGCCAGCAGATAAAACTTTTAGAACTGCATTATCTATTTCTTCTGCTTCTTTTACAAGTCCAAAACTATATTTAAGCATCATAGCTGTTGAAAGAATTGTAGCTAATGGGTTAGCTATTCCTTTACCTGCGATATCTGGTGCACTTCCGTGAATTGGTTCATACATTCCAAGGTTAGTAGATCCAAGACTTGCAGATGGTAACATTCCAATTGAACCAGTAACCATACTAGCTTCATCTGATAATATATCACCAAATATATTGCTAGTTACTATTACGTCAAATTGGCTTGGTTTTCTTACTAATTGCATAGCTGCATTATCAACATACATATGATCAACAGTAACTTCTGGATAATCCTTAGCTAATCTTGCAACCACTTGTCTCCAAAGTCTTGAGCTTTCTAATATGTTTGCTTTATCTACACACATTAACTTCTTGCTTCTCTTCATTGCTGTTTCAAATCCAAGCTTAACAATTCTTTCTATTTCGTTAACATTGTATTTTTCTGTATCATAAGCAGCTTCTACTCCATTTTCTTCAAGTCTTCCTCTTTCTCCGAAGTAGATACCACCAGTAAGTTCACGAACAACCATTATATCGATTCCTTCTGCTACTAGTGATGGTTTTAGAGGACTTGCATCCTTTAATGGTTCGTATAATACAGCTGGTCTTAAATTAGCAAATAAACCAAGCTCTCCTCTTAATCCAAGCAATGCTTGCTCAGGTCTTACTTTTGCAGTTGGATCATCCCATTTTGGACCACCAACAGCCCCTAAAAGTACAGAATCACTTTCCTTACAAGCTTTTAATGTTTCTTCTGGAAGTGGAACTCCAAACTCATCTATAGCACAACCACCAGCTGTTACATAGTTGAACTCAAATTCATGGTTGTATTTTTCACCTATAACGTTTAATATTTTTACTGCCTCAGCGATTACTTCTGGTCCTATTCCATCTCCAGGTATTGTAGCTATTTTATATATCATGTAAATTAACCCCCAATTTATTTAATATAATTTTTACTATTTGTTTTTATCCAATTAATCCTATGTTCTTCATTGTTAAGCTTAATTTAGTGTGAACTTAAGGATCTTGGGTAATAGTTATATTCTTACTGCACTCCTCCTTATTGTTCTAGCTAAAAATAAGCCTTCAATTTTTTTTCTATGTTTTTTATTAATTTATATTCAATAGAATCCACTAAAGCTACCCAACTAGCTTCAATAATGTCTGTAGAAACTCCAACAGTGCTCCACTTTTCTTCACCATCTGTAGATTCTATAAGAACTCTAACCTTTGCTTTTGTAGCACATCCTGTATCTAAAACTCTTACCTTATAATCAACTAAACGAACAGATTGAAGTTCTGGATAAAATACTTCTAAAGCCTTTCTTAAAGCTTTATCTAAAGCATTTATAGGTCCTTCTCCCTCTGCCGCAGTCATCTCTTTCTTTCCATCTACTACAATATGCATCATAGCAGTGGATTTAAAGTTTGAATCTAACGAAGGTTGTTCACCAATAACTTTAAAATCTATTAATTCAAAGAAAGGTTTATATTTGCCAAGAATTTTTCTCATTATCAATTCCACAGTGCCTTCAGCCCCTTCGAACTGATAACCTTGGAACTCTAGCTCTTTTAATCTTTCTGTAATTATCTTTGTTTCCTCACAATCCTTAGGAAGCTCTGGAGAAATTTTTTGTATTTGACTATATACAGTACTTTTCCCACTTACCTCAGAAATTAAAAATCTTCTTTTATTTCCTACCAACGTAGGTTCTATATGTTCATAGGAAACTGGATCCTTACAAACTGCATCTATATGCATACCACCTTTATGAGCAAAAGCTCCATTACCAACGAAGGGTGCATCATCATTTAAAGTAATATTTGAAACTTCTGATATAAATCTAGCAGAAGACGTAAGCTCTGATAATTTTTCACTGTCTACTATATTAAAACCCATTTTTAGCTGTAGAATTGGAATTATCGTACTTAAATTTGCATTTCCACAACGTTCTCCAAAACCAATAAATGTACCTTGAATATGATTTGCTCCACCTTCAACAGCCATTATTGAATTAGCAACAGCCATTCCCATATCATTGTGTGCATGAACACCTATACTAATATCCTTAAAAGCATCTTGTACAGCTTTCGTTATTTCATAGATTTCCTGTGGCAAAGTTCCGCCATTAGTATCACATAAAACGACTGCATCTGCTCCTGCTTCTTTGGCTGCTTCCACTGTTTTCATAGCATATTCACTATTGTTTTTATATCCATCGAAAAAATGCTCTGCATCAAAAAACACTTGCTTATTTTTACCCTTCAAATAACTTACAGTATCTTTTATCATTTGAAGATTTTCATCTAATGTTGTTTTCAATATCTCAGTAGCATGAAAATCCCAACTCTTTCCGAATATACATATAGCATCTGTTTCAACAGCTAAAAGATTCTTTACATTATTATCATCCTTAGTTTCTACCCCGACTCTTCTAGTGCTTCCAAAAGCAACAATTTTAGATTTTTTAAGGGTTAATTCTTTAATCCTTTTAAAAAATTCTATATCTTTTGGATTTGAACCAGGATTCCCTGCTTCTATATATTCAACCCCTAATTTATCAAGACACTTAACTATTTTTAGTTTATCCTCAACAGAAAAAGATATTCCCTGACCTTGAACTCCATCTCTCAAGGTAGAATCGAAGATGGTTATTTTTTTGTTCAATTTCTCACCGCCTTAAGATTATGAATTAAATTATACCCAAGCCTCTTCGTAACTTTGGATATCATTCTCGCCTCTTTCAAGAGCTACAATTCCAGTTCTAACGATTTCTCTAATTCCGTATTTCTCCATAAGCTTAATTAATGCAGATATTTTACTTTCATCTCCTGTAAGCTCAATAGTCAACGTATCTTCTGAAATATCCACTATCTTACATCTAAAGATTTTAGCAACTTCATTAATTGCACCTCTTTCAGCATCAGTAGCATTTACCTTGATCAACACTAATTCTCGAATAACAGAATTATCTGCCTTTAATTCTACAACCTTAACAACATCATAAAGCTTATTAAGCTGATTTTTTATTTGTTCTAAATTTCCATTATCTCCAACCATGGTTATAGTCATTCTTGAAAATTCTGGATTCTCTGTACTTCCAACTGTTAAACTCTCGATGTTAAAGCCTCTTCTTGTAAATAGACCTGCTACTCTGCTCAAAACCCCGGCAGAATTTTTCACTAAAACAGATATTATGTGCCTATCCATAAAAATTGCCCCCTTTCTATTTTTAAGCAAATACGAAAAATGGTCACTACGTCAAGGTTAAGCTAGAGCCTTTTCAACGTAAATGACCACTAAAAAAGTGTATAAAAAAACCACTCCTTAGCGATAAAACTAAGAGGTGGAAATCCGCCTTTTATTACATCACTAGGTTCCAACAAACCCTTGCCAATAACGGAGCATACCGGAAATCCCCTACTTGAACTTTCTTTCGTGGACTCTGCTCAGGAGTGATTCTTATTTAGTTAAAGCATCGATTTTCACCAACCATCGACTCTCTTAAGCTTTATATATACTAAACAACAGTCTCCATCAAAGCATTTTCTCATTTAATGAAATTGTACTACTTTTTACGAAATCAATCAATACTCTTTTGAAAATTTATCATTTTTTCAAAGAAACCCTTTACAAATTCTTTTTTTTACATATTTCTATGTAATTATTTCGGTGATTTTCATATTGTGTTAGTTTTTTTGTATCCTAATGACATATACAGGCTGACATATTATAGTCATATTTTTTCTAAATATAGTTTTCTTATTTAGAAAAAATTTAAAAATTTCTTGCAACCTATTTTACTTATCTCTTAATATTTCTGGTTCTTCTGGTTGATAGTAGTACCAAAAGCACGCAGAAGATGCAACCATTGATGCTATCACGGTCGTAAGTACGGCGAATAAAGATAGAACTTTACTTTTTGTTTTTCTCATTTTTTGTCCCCCTCAATTAACCTAAAAATATATTTAAAAGAGTATCTAATTTTCCTAAAGCTAAATGTCCTAATTTAGTTATAGTGAATACTTGCCAAATGATCCCCATATAAACACACCCTACATATGGGAAAAAAACAGAATTGTTTCCGCTAAGTAAAACTAAAGTTATAACATAATATATACATAGGACTATTAAAGACCTCTTTTTCATCTTTTTCTTTTTTTCTTCTTTTTTTATAAGTTTTTTTATATTATCTACTGGTGCTATTTTATATATTAAATAAAACGAGACTATGAATATTATAATCCCTATGACTGCAATTATATTTTCCTGCATATGTGGAACAAACCATTCTATCAACATCGCTTGTAAAAGACAAATAATAGTTCCAAGAACAATGCAATTTCTAGAGCTTTCAGCATGAGCTCCACCAGAATATTTTCTAAGGGTACTTGTAACTATAGATAATGTAATTGCATATGTAGGAACACCTATTAGAAATCCTAATACAAGAACCAATAGAATTGATAATATCATTTGCACCAAGGCAAATGTACCATAGTATATAACCGCTTTCCTATCTTTATCTAGGTTTAATTCAACCTCTAAGTTATCGACAATCCTGGCTGTAACTTTCTCTACAAGCACCTTCTCACTCTTCTCTATGAAAATTTGAAATAATACCACTGTAATTTTTCGCTGTATTCTCAATAATGAAACTATATATCAATTTTAATTTTTCAACCCAGCATATGTCAGAAACTTAATTAATCAATATATGCATTTGCACCATCAATCTTATTAGAATTTAAATACTTTATTGTATTGAATAGCATAATAAATACAAAAGCTTTAATAAATATATCTCCAATACTTAGAACACTAAATCCAGTATCAAAAATATCTGTGAGAAATTTAAGTTTCACTGAATCACTCCCCAGTATATGTATATTTTCAATCTTATAAAAATCATTATTTTCAATATATCCAGTTAAATAGGATATGCTAGGAAATACAGGCATCTTACCTCCGTTAACTTTAATAACAATTGAGTTCAGAATGCTTCCAATAAATATACATATAGATCCTACTATTGCACTATAATATTGCTTATACTTAATAATCAATATTATAAAACTCAAAAGATAAAATTTTTGAAGTACTTCTGAATATTGTACAAAACTATAATCATCTTGCATAATTGCTAACTGCATATACCAATACAGCAGTTCCCAAAACAGTATCGGATATATTGCCCAAGATTTAAACAATAAATTGATCTTATAACCTTTCAACTTGGCAGCCAAAAACGCAATTAAAATAGCACCTATCATATTTTTACCTAATTCCTATTATGTAATTATTTTTATATCATTATAACATTTTAACCTATAATAATACATGATTTTTCAAAGATTTCATATCTTTTTTACATTTTCCACCTTTTTTTTTACTTTTATTGCATCTTATTTATTTTGTGTAATATATTATTAAAATTATATTATATTTTCTATAAACTTTTTACGCTTATCGATAATATCTTTAACACCATTTATGACTTAATAATTTATACTTAACTTTCAATTAAATCCTCACTCTTTCATTTTTTCTAGATACATTTTAAACTTCCACTCAATTTCCTTTACAGTAGATCTGTACTCTTTTCAAAACTTCTCAACATTAAGAAAGGCTAATACTTTTGAACTTTTCCCTATCTACTTGATAAGAATCAATTCATCAGTATTAGCCATTATTACAACTAAATTATTCTTAGTGTAATTTTACATCTTTAACCAAGGTATTTCATCTTGAATTAACATTTTATTTCATCTCACAAAAACTATTATCACTTTATACACCCTTAAACCATATGAAAGCCATCTAGCAAGCATGAATATTTTTATTTAAACTATCTTTAGTCATAGTTCCAGAAGCCAGATCTAAACTTGTTATTTCTCAGCATCTGGTCGATAAATACCCTCACACCTTGTCTTGTTTCCCCAGTCAAACTCTTTTTCTTCATTCGCTTCCTTTATTATTTGTAACATATAAATCCCAACATTATCATTATTTTTAGTATCAACTAACTGGTCAATAAAAAATACTATATACGTATCTTACTCCGTTATAACTCTCATAGAAGCATTTCAGTTCTTTTGTCTTTTCCCCAGGTCTCTTTGATTCAAATACCTGACGTGCGTCAATCTTTGATTTAATCTCACCTTTATAGAAGTGCATTAAATATTCTATACCTCCATCAATATCCTTGGCTTCTTTCAAGGCTTGAGGAGAGAACATCATTTTCAGTCCTTCTGTGTCTTTCTTGTCTAATGCCTCTATGATTTTCTGAAAACGTATTTCACCGGTTTTTTCATCATTTTCCGAAAATCGTGCAATTTTAAAATTGCTATATGCTGATAGACCTATAACAAGTGAAATAATGGTTGCAACTGATAATAATTTCTTAACATTCATGATTTTTTCCTTTTGATTAAGTTTTGTTTCAAATACCATACACTCGTTATACAGCAATTCTAAGCTATTATTCCATGAACCTTAAAATCAGCTATTCATCCAGTCTCATAACTAAGGTTAATTCTAGTTATTCATCAGTTATTTTTTCTAGAACTCCAACTAAAAATCTCATTCCATTGATGTATATATCCAATTACCACTACTACACATATCACTCTCTAAAATACAGAAATTAGACCTCCTCCATAATATTAAGTTAATCTATCGGCAACCTTATAATAAACTTCGTCCCCTCATTTATCTTACTTTCTACAACAATAGAACCTCTATGTTTCATCACTATCCATTTTGCTATAGATAAACCAAGTCCTGTGCCACCAGTGTTTTTAGTTCTAGATTTATCTGCTCTATAAAATCTGTTGAATATATTAGGAAGATCCTCTTGGCTAATCCCAACACCTGTATCACTGATAAAAATGTTAACCTTAGTGAACTCCTTGCTAAATCCTAAAGTTACATTTCCTCCACTTTTGGTATATTTAACAGCATTATCAACAAAGATTCTGAGCATTTCTTTTAACAGCTTTCTGTCACCCTTAATAACAATTGAATCACTACTTTCTAGATTTATAATATGTTCTTTATCTATAAGCTTTGTTTCCTTATAAACCTCTTCCATAAGCTCCTTCAAATCAAAATTATCCATTTTTACTTCTTGAGTATTCTTATCTCCTCTAGCTAGAAATAATAACTTTTCTACTAAATCTTTCATATCCTCAGCCTCAGTTTTTATAGCTTCTATCGATTCTAAAAGCACCTTTTCATCTTCTTTTCCCCACCTATCAAGAAGTTTTGCATAGCCTTGAATAACTGATATAGGTGTTCTTAATTCATGAGAAGCATCAGATACAAATTGATTTTGTATTTCATAGGAATTTTGAAGTCTATCTAGCATTTCATTAAAGGTCAAAGCTAAATCTTTTAGTTCATTTTGTGATCCACTGATATTAAGTCTTGTATCTAACTGATCAACAGATATTTTTTTAACTGTATTCGTCATAACATCTATAGGTTTAAGTATTTTCCTTGTTTTTTTAGCACCTTTGTGTATAGTTATAAGTATTATAAGCCCTTCAAAGGCAAGTAACATCAAGAATGGTCCTTGTAAACTTTTATAATTATTATAAGGCTTATCGTATAATACAACTGTTAATTCACCTTGCTCACTATCCACCTTCTGTCTAATTCCATAGTTATAACCTTCTAATTCTTTCTTAAAAGAAATTACATCGTCACCTTGGCTATCTTTTTCAAAAGTATACCCATCTGTTATTTCAGATATTATTTCTGTGTCTGTGTCATCTGTATTAGAATACAAAACAGTATTATCTTTATCATATATTTTCAAATATAACCCACTACTTCTACCAATAATATCTATATTATCTTTGTTCAATTCTTTTGAATTACTTAACTCCTCTATAATTACTTCTGAAGTATAAGTGATCTTCTCTTTAACTATTTCATTAATATAATAAGCACTGATACCTATACAAAGGATATTTATCCAAAATATTATGCTAATAGTTCTCAACACATAAGAAGCATTAAGTCTTAAAACTAAAGAAAACCTGAGCTTAGATACTCCAGTATTCCACCATTTTTTTATATATTGAATAATAGTTTTAAAAAGAATAGCATAGATTTTTTTTATTTCCTTGGCAATAAAATTAACTAATTCTCTTTTACTATAAAAATCATTTCTCATCTTTTACAACATATCCTACACCTCTTACGGTATAGATATATTTCTCCTTATACTTATCATCAATTTTACTTCTAAGATACCTTATATATACATCAACAACATTTGTATCTCCAAAGTAATCAAAACCCCAAACAGTTTCTAATATTTTATCTCTAGACAATACTTTGTTTTTGTTTTCTACTAAATATAATAATAAATCGAATTCTTTTTTAGTTAATTCAATATCTTCTGATTTAAAAGTAACAGAATACTTTTCTAAATCTATACTAAGATTTTTAATCTTGATAAGGTTAGAAGTATTTTCTTTAACAACTACTATCTTTCTTTTTAAAGCAACCCTTATTCTTGCCAACAACTCTTCAATCTCAAAAGGTTTAGTCACATAATCATCTGCTCCCATGTCAAGTCCCATGACCTTATCCATAGTTTCATCTTTAGCTGTAAGCATGATTACAGGGATATCAGAACTTTCCCTTAGTCTTCTCAGTATTTCAATACCATTCATAGAAGGAAGCATTATGTCTAATAGTATTAAATCATAATCATTTTCCTTAGCCATTTTAAACCCATCTCTTCCATCATGAACTTTTTCAACCTCATACCCTTCATAATTCAACTCAAGTTCTATGAATCTTGCAATTTTCACTTCATCTTCTATAACAAGTATTTTCCCCTTCATATATTTCCTCCAAAACTTACTTTTTTTACAAAAACTATTCTTTTTCTATTAATCAATATGCCCCTTACCTATTTTAGTATAACATGAGCTTGTCATATTCACCAAAATTAGTAAGGGGCATATACTTAAATTCTATACCTATATCAAGAAATCAAATATGCTTTTCTTCGCTGATGTTACCATTGTAATCAAATTTTCTTGAAAACACTTGTTAATTAAGTCTTAGAATTTTTTCTCTATTTTTGCAACTCAACCTTTATATCTTCTGCAAATTGTGAAGCTTTATCCATAACTACATTTGCCTTTGTTTTTTCTACGTCTTCACCTGAAAATAGGAATTGATGTCCTGTAAACAATGCTATTATCAATAGTGGAACAACTATATATGGCGCAAAGAATACTGCTAGTACCATTAATGTTATAGGGAATTTTAAAACTGTTTGTTCTTTCTTTTTGATTACAAACTTGTTTCTATTACCTTTTTTAATTACACTTTTACACCATTTAATAAAACATGCAAATCCTTCTGACACTTTTGCTTCTCCACTTTCTTCTTGTTTTTTCTCAACTATACTTAAACTCTTATTCTTTTTCTCAATGTATATAATCGCTTCCAAGATATCTCCATTTGTATTTTCTAAAGCTTCCTTTGCCTCTTCATAAGTTACATTTACTCTAGCTCTTAGCTCATCAATTTTTTCAATTGTTATCATTTTTAATTCCTCCATTTAATTTGTTTCTAATTGACTTTATTGATTTGATTAATTTAGTCAACTGATTTAATCTATGGTTTTATTATAAACAGCTAAAATTATATAAAACTTAGTAGAAGATTAGAATTAGATTAGAAAATTGCAATTGAAGTTTATATAGATGTCCCACTAAGAACTTATATTGATTTTATCAACGGTATATGGATTTAATGTAGAAACATAATTGGAATTTATATTAATAAATAAAAAGCTGTTTCATAAAAGATTTCTCTCTTATAAAACAGCTATATATCTTAATTAAATTATTTTAAGCCCTTTAAGTATTCCTCAACGAAGGCTATATGGTTATTCACTGCTATAAAGCTAGGTCCACCTGGAACCTTTCTTTCATTTACGCAGGTTTCAAGTGAAATTGCTTTATATACATCCTCTTGAAAAATATCACTGAAGCTCTTAAACTCTTCCAAGGTAAGTTCTTCTATTTCCTTTTGATTTGTTGTACAATAAGCAACTATTGTTCCAATTACATGATGAGCTTCTCTAAAAGGTAAACCCTTCTTTACAAGATAATCTGCTGCATCAGTAGCATTAGTAAAGCCCTTTCCTGCTGCTCTCCTCATGTTTTCCTTGTTAACAGTCATAGTTTCAACCATCTTCGTGAAAACAGGTAAACAAAGCTTAACAGTATCAACTGCATCAAAAATAGCTTCCTTATCTTCTTGCATATCCTTGTCATAAGCTAAAGGGATTCCCTTCATCATTGTAAGAAGACCCATTAAGTCACCAAAGACTCTTCCACTTTTTCCTCTAACAAGCTCTGCAACATCAGGATTTTTCTTTTGAGGCATTATGCTACTTCCTGTACTATAAGCATCATCAAGAGTTATGAAAGCAAATTCTGATGAACACCAAAGGATTATCTCCTCAGAAAATCTACTTAAATGCATCATTATGATTGAAATAGCAGAAGCAAGCTCTATAGTAAAGTCTCTATCTGAAACCGAATCTAAACTATTTAATGTAATACCATTAAAGCCTAAAATATCAGCAACCTTTTGCCTATCTATAGGATAAGTAGAGGTAGCCAAAGCTCCACTTCCTAAAGGCATATAGTTCATTCTTTCATAGCAATCCTTAATTCTTCCGTAATCTCTTCTAAACATCTCTACATAAGCCATGAGATGATGAGCGAAAGTAATAGGTTGTGCTCTTTGAAGATGTGTATAACCTGGCATTATAGTTTCTGTATTTGCTTTGGCATTATTAACCAAGGTCTCAATTATATCAAGAAGATATCCACTTATCTCCTCAACTTCTTTTTTAAGATACATTCTTAAATCTAAAGCAACTTGATCATTTCTGCTTCTTGCAGTATGAAGCTTCTTGCCCACATCACCAATTTTTTCAATAAGCTTTGTTTCAATATTCATATGAATATCTTCTGCGTCTATTGAAAATTCAATTTTTCCTTCTTCAATCTCTGTCAATATATTAAGTAGCCCACTTTTTATTTCATTTGCTTCTTCAACTTCTATAATACCTTGGTCCCCCAGCATAGTTACATGTGCTATGCTACCTAAGATATCTTCCTTATACATACGACTATCAAAAGCTATAGAAGAATTAAAGTCATTAACTTGTGTATCAGTCTCTTTTGAAAATCTTCCACCCCAAAGCTTCATCCTTTGACCTCCAAATTTTTATTTTCTCTTTTCGTCTAACATAGCTTTAACTGTTATAGGAAGACCAAAAAGATTTACAAAACCTTGAGAATCTTTTTGATCATATACATTATCTTCCCCGAAAGTAGCTATTTCTTCATCATATAATGAATATGGAGAAGTTATACTTGCAGTTATTATATTTCCTTTATAAAGCTTAACCTTTACTTCACCTGTTACTGTCTTTTGAGTTTCATCAACAAAAGCTGTTAATGCTTCACGAAGTGGAGTATACCATTGTCCATAGTAAACTAACTCACTAAATTTTTGAGCAACTAAATGCTTGTAATGTTGAGTATCTCTGTCAAGACATAATGTTTCAAGAGCACTGTGAGCATAGTATAAAATTGCCCCACCTGGTGTTTCGTATACTCCTCTTGATTTCATTCCAACTAATCTGTTTTCAACTAAATCAACGATACCTACACCATTTTTTCCACCTAATTCATTTAATTTTAATATTAAATCAACTGGCTTGTATTCTACACCATTAATCTTAGTTGGTATACCTTTTTCAAAGGATATTGTTACATACTCTGGAACATCTGGAGCCTTTTCTGGCGAAACTCCTAATTGAAGAATTTTATCAAATTGAGGCTCGTTAGCTGGGTTTTCTAAATCTAAACCTTCATGACTTAAGTGCCAAATATTCTTGTCTCTGCTGTAGCTTTCTTCTCTTGTAAATGATAAAGGTATGTTGTGAGCTTCAGCATAATCAATTTCTTCATCTCTTGATTTGATATCCCAAATTCTCCATGGAGCGATTATTTTCATATTTGGTGCATAAGCTTTGATTGCAAGTTCAAATCTAACTTGGTCATTTCCTTTTCCTGTACATCCATGAACAATAGCATCAGCACCTTCTGCTTTAGCTATCTCAACTATCTTTTTAGCAATAATTGGTCTTGCAAAGGAAGTTCCAAGGAAATATTTATTTTCATAGACTGCACCAGCTTTTAATGTTGGGAATATATATTCTTCAACAAATTCTTCTTTTAGATCAGCTATGTATAACTTTGAAGCTCCAGTCTTTATAGCTTTTTCTTTAAGTACTTCATAGTCATCACCTTGACCAACATCCCCTGATACTGCTACGATTTCACAGTTATAGTTTTCTTTTAACCAAGTGATTATAACAGAGGTATCAAGTCCTCCTGAATAGGCTAATACAACCTTCTTAATTTTATCTTTATCCATAAAAATACGCCTCCATCATCTTTATATTTACACACCTAAGCTGAATCCCTTAATTAAGCTTACATTATAGGACTACTGAGATTTAACAGCTATCGCATGATTATCTTTCTTACTTTTATTTACTAATTATACTGTATAAATGTTATTATTACAAGTGTTTTTTTATAATTATTCATCATTAATGCATATTTATAAGATTTGCATTTAATAAATATACATTTTATGAATTTAACTTGAAACAACCCAATATTTACATCATCAAAATTATTGGCTATTAAATAACAAAGATTTTCAAAGTTAGTATGTATCATAAAAATAATGCTACTCTATCAACTTCACATGTTATATCCGCTACTAAGATCAAATCTAAAAAAATTACTTCAGTACTATAAATTCACTATATTTATCCTAAAACAAAAACATTGGTACGGGGATACCAATGTTTTTGCGGTGGGATCAATGAAAAAAAAGTTTATCTATCATGTTTTCATTATATCCCTTTATTATGTCATTTTTGTGTCAGCAACCAAAACTTATTCTATATTATATATGAACGTAAATATAATCCTTCTGTACAGATTACTTCTCTTATCAAAGATAACTTTGACAAATCATCTATATACACTTGAAAACACATACTATATACATTAATAACTATCTTATAATCTAAAAAAATCAACGTTGAATAAACACATTCACGCACTCCAAGTTTTGCTATAATCTCTAGTAAGTTATTTTCTTCTAATGTAAAACTCTGTTCCTTACCTCTCATAAGTTTATCTTTAAACAAATTCATATTATTATCTGATCCGTAATTTAAAGCTTCTTTTATAATCTTGTCTTCAATCTCACAAAAATTTGTTTCACCAATTACAGAATTATAAAGCCATAATTTCTTAAGTATATTAATAAACTTAAGTTCTTCAGCATAAAACCTTTTTTCTGATATCTTATTATTTTTCACTTGCTCATAAAACATTTCTTCCTGTTGATATTTATTAAAATCATTAATCAACTGAGGAAATCGATCAATATAAAAACATTTTTCCGGTTCCCTTGAACATAAATAATCAAAATCTCTAAATTCATCTGAAACCTCATATCCCCACTGTTTAAACACTTGCTCAAGTTTCATTAATCTTTTCTCCTACTACGTTAAATTAATAAAAATTTCGTCTATATGCAATTAAAATTTTTACTTGCTTTGTAATCCTAGTTACACATTCTTAGATCATTCCTAACTTCAGCTAAATACTATTATTAATCTAAATTGTATTTATTCCACAGGCTTCTAAAAGCAACATTAAAACCAATACAAATCCTATAAAATCTCCTTTTTTATCGCGAGAACTATCATTTTCATAAGGATCATTTATGTATATACCAATGGCTCTCTCAATAAAAGATATAGCGAAACCTAATAATAATAATAATAATAATAATAATACAATTATTATTATCATAAACCACGCTTTTTGGTTTAAAACTGTATCAACAAACAATATATACGCAATGGACAATACAGCTAGTGCATAAATAATTCTTGTTGTAGAAATATAGAACTTCTCTTGATTTTCTTCTTTTGTTTCCATGCAGTCGCTCTCCTCAAAAATATTTTTTATTTGTGTTAAAAATATTTTTAAACCCAAGTTATCCAAGTATTGTTATCAGAAAGTTGCCAATTGCATACAAAAAATTTTTCTGCATAAACACCTGTTCTCTAAGTAAATTTAAAAAGTATGAAATCACTACTGCATAACAAAAATGCATATATATTTTAATATTTTCCTCACTTACTATCCACCTCATACTTAACACTATCATATACATAAATAATACCAGTAGTAATAATATGTAGCTCTTATTTTTATCTTAGCTTACCATAACAGAAGCTAAAATTAATACAATAACAGAAGCTAAAATTAATACAATGAAAACTATAATCATTCCAAAAAGATCTATAACCTCTAGTGCAGTGATATTATCGATCTTTTTTTTAATACTGCATATCTAGCACAAATAAATGCCATCCCCAATAAGGTCATCACCCCAACAATCATGACATAAGCTTTTTGAAGAATTATACTATCCTTAAAGAGTCTAATGGCTAAAGCTACGCTTGCCAAAGAGTAAATAAAATATAGTTTCCTTGAAGGTTCTTGATTATTTTTCATTTTATACTTCACTCCAAATCTCAAAATCTTAGCAGCTACAGTATCCATTTAAAATTCACCCTTGTACTTATAACTATTATTATAACCTGTTCTACGCAAAAAAACATTGGTACGGGGATACCAATGTTTTTATAGGGGGATCAATGAAAAAAAGATTATCTATCATGTTTTCATTATATCCCTTTATTATGTCAGTTCTGTGTCAAAGAATTAATTTTCTTTTAAATGCTACTATACATTAAATCATTACTTTCCCCACCAATAAAATATCTACTTTACTACTGCCTTTGTTGCATTGGTTAAATTTATTGCATCTTGAACAGTAGCTAGTATATTTAATAAATTAGTTTTAGTTGTAGAACTTGGTAATGCATTTACTAAATTCATTGCTCTATCTACATCAACTTGTCGTTTGCTTTCTTTAGATTTAACTACAGCATCTGTTGCGTTAGTTAAATCTACCCTGTTTTGAACATTTACTAATCTATTTAATAAATTACTTTTCTCTGTACTTGTTATCAATGCGAGGGCTAAGTTTTTGGCTACATCTACATCCTCTTGTATTTTAGTTAATTCTGCTTTTGATACTGCATTTGTTGCAATTGTTAAATTTATATTGTTCTGAACAATTGTCAATCTATTTAATAAATCGGTTCTACTTGTAGAAGTCGGTATCTTAGTTACTAAGTCTTTTGCCACACCTATATCTGCTTGGACTATGGTTACTTCAGCTTTTAATACTGCATTTGTTGCATCAGTTAAATTTATTACATTCTGAAGTGTTGTTAGTCTATTCGATAAATCTGTTTTACTTGTTGAGCTTGGTAATGTATTTACTAACTTTTCCGCTGCATCTAAATCTGCCTGTTGTTTGCTTCCTTCTGCCCTATTTACTACAGTTTTTGCATTAGCTATGCTTATAATATTTTGAATATTTATTAACTTATTCAATAAAGCATTTCTTTCTGTACTACTTGGCAATGCAATAGCTAAACTTTTCGCAGTATCTGCATCTGCTTGCTGCAAACTTGCTTCTGCTTTTGATACTGCAGCTTGTGCATTAGTTAAGCTTACAGCACCTTGAACGATTGTTAATCTTTTTACGAGATTAACCTTACCCATAGAATCCCTTAGATTATTTACTAATTTTGCTGCTTTATCTACATTTAATTGTGTTTTAACTTCTTCTGCTATAGTTACTGCATCTGTTGCTTCCATTAAATACAGTGGATTATTTATTTCACTCTGAAGATCTTCTAACCGCTTTGATAAGCTAGTCTTATCTTTAGAATCTGGTAAAGCATTCACTAAGGTTGTTGCTATACTAACATCTATTTGTTTTTTGCTTGTTTCTGCTTTAATCACCGCATTTATTGCATTTGCTAAATTTATTCCACTATTTATAGTATTTTGAACATTGATTAACCTATTTGATAAATTAGTCTTATTTGTAGATGCTGGCAGAGCATTCACTAAGCTTGTTGCTATACTAACATCTATTTGTTTTTTGCTTGTTTCTGCTTTAACTACCGCATTTATTGCATTTACTAAATTTATTCCACTATTTATAGTATTTTGAACATTGATTAACCTATTTGATAAATTAGTCTTATTTGTAGATGCTGGTAGAGCATTCACTAAGCTTGTTGCTATACTAACATCTATTTGTTTTTTGCTTGTTTCTGCTTTAACTACCTCATTTGTTGCATTTGTTAAATTTGTTCCACTGTTTATAATATTTTGAACATTGATTAACCTATTTGATAAATTAGTTTTATCTGTAGATGTAGGTAACACATTTATCAAACTTGTTGCTATACTAACATCTAATTGTTTTCTGCTTGTCTCTGCTTTAACTACGGCATTTGTTGCATTTGTTAAATTTGTTCCACTATTTATAATATTTTGAACATTGATTAACCTATTTGATAAATTAGTTTTATCTGTAGATGTAGGTAACACATTTATCAAACTTGTTGCTATACTAACATCTAATTGTTTTCTGCTTGTCTCTGCTTTAACTACGGCATTTGTTGCATCAGCTAAATTTATTCTACTATTTATAGTATTTTGAACATTAATTAACCTATTTGATAAATTAGTCTTATTTGTAGATGTTGGTAAAACATTTACCAAGTTTGCTGCTATACTAACATCTATTTGTTTTTTGCTTGTTTCTGCTTTAACTACCGCATTTGTTGCATAAGTTAAATTTATAGAATTCTGAACAACGGCTAGTCTACTTAATAAACTAGTTTTATCTGTAGACGCTGATAATGAGTTTACTGATGTTATTGCCCTATTTACATCTACTTGTTGTTTACTAGTTTCTGCTTTAACCACTATATTTATAACATTATTTAAATCTATAACATCCTGAACAACATTTAGCCTATTTAATAAATTAGTTTTACCTATAGAATTTGCTAAAGTGTCCAATAAACTTGTTGCTCTTATTACATCTAACTGCCGCTTACTCACTTCTGCCCTAACTACTAGGGTTGTAGCATCAATTATATTTCTTATGTATGTTTGTACAACATTTAACCTATTAGATAAATCCGTTTTGGCTGTGGAATCTGACAATTTGTTCACTAGCACCTTTGCATTATCTACATCTACTTGTTTTTTAGTTGTTTCCGCATTAGTTACTGAAGTTATTGCATTAGTTAAATCTATTGTCTTTTGAACTACTGATAATCTGTTTAATAAGTTAGTTTTATCTGTTGAATCTGGTAACTTGGTCACTAGAACTTTTGCACTATCTACATCTACTTGTTTTTTACTTGTTTCTGCATTAGTAACTGCATTAATTGCTACATTAATTACATTAGGTACACCTATTGTGTTTTGAATTACCACTAATCTATTTAATAAATCTGTTTTATATTTTGAAGTTGGTAAAATGTCCGTTAGAACTTTTGCTTTACCCACATCTACTTGTTTTTTAGTTGTTTCTGCGTTAATCACTGCAGTTGTTGCTATGTATAATTTAACTACATCCAATCTATTTTGAAGTTGTATTCTCTTAGTATCACCTATAGGTAACAAGTTTATCGCAGACTGAGCTGGCTCTATATTAGCTTTTTCATATTCCGCAGTTCTTGTTTTAGCCGTAGCATCAGCTAATTTATTTATGTATGTTTCCACAACTTTTAACCTATTAACTAAATCATTTTTTGCTGTTGAATTTGGTAGAGAATCCACTACAGCTTTTGCATTACTTAAATCACTTGGTTCTCTTGTTCTTTCTGCATAAGTCACTTTAGCTGCTGCATTATTTATATTTATTTGATTTTGCACCACAGCTAATCTATTTAATAAATCTGTTTTATATGTTGAATCTGTTAGAGCATCCACTAGAACTTTTGCGTTACCTAAATCTACCTGTTCTTTAGTTGCTTCTGCATAAGTCACTGCCTTTAATTCATTATTCATTCCAATTAATCCATAAAGTACATCTATTGTATTTTGAACTGCTGCCAATCTTTTTAATAATTCTGTTTTATCTATAGAGTCTGGTAGGGCTTCCACTTCCCTTTTTGCGATATTTATATCTACTTGTCGTTTAGTTTCTTCTGCCGAAATCACTAAATTTGTTACACCATTTATATTTAGTCGCGCTTGAACAACTGCAATTCTATCTAATAAAGCTGCTTTTTCTGGTGTATTTGTCATAATCTCTAAGACACTTTGTGCATTCCATAAATCCGATTGGTCTGGATAAAGTTCTGCTGACCTCACATACGCTGTTGCTTTAGCTAATTTCACTGCATAATCAAGGGCAATCATTCTATCCATTACAACCTTTTTTTCTGGTAACCCTGGCAAGTTGTCCACCTTATTCCATAAGTCGTATAGATCCCGTAGTTCTAATTTGTCTTTATTTGCTTCTGCCTCACTCACTACATCTGCTACGCTTTTTATTTTATTTAAATATATATTGTGTTCAACTACCTCTAATCTATTTATCAAATCAGTTTTACATGCAGAATTTGGTAGACTGTGCACCAGATCCTCCGCCTGCTCTAAATCTAGTTGGCATTGATATTCCTCTGCATCGACTACTGCCTTTATAGCTAAAGCTACATCTGTATAAGGTTGCATAGCGATTAATCTATTAGATAAGTCAGTTTTTATTTTAGAGCTTGGTAGCGCATCTACTACTTTTAGTGCTACATCAAAATCAGATTGAAGTTTACTTATTTCCGCCTTAACCACTGTATTTGTTGCTCTATCATCTGTAGTTACCCAGTATCCAGATAGGTTCACAAATATACATTTATCTTGATAATCATCTATTCCCAATGATCCAGAAGAATTGTAGCCACATCCCCAAATAGAATCATCATTCTTTATAACATAAGTGGTACGTAAACTTTGACCAATCCTACTTACATTAGTTATAGGAATTTGCATTAGTGAAACTTTTTTCTCAGTGGTACCTATTCCCAATTCCCCATCGCTATTGTCACCACATCCCCAAAGAGTTCCATCTTTTTTTAAAAACATAGTGCTGTAAGTTGTACATTCAATATCATCAACGCTATTAATAGGTATTTGTATTATGGATGATGAAGATGTAACACCTGTAACACCTAGTTCTTTTAAAGAATTATCACCACAACCCCAAACTGTTCCATCATATTTTAAGAATATTGTATGCTGCCAACCTCCATCAATATCTTTAACATTATTGATTGGTATTTGAATTGGTGAAAGTGTATTTGAAAAGCTACCTATTCCTAGTTGTCCCTGGCTATTCAAACCACAACCCCAAACTGTTCCATCATACTTTATAAACATTGTAGAATCTCCAACACAATAGACACGATCTACATTAGTTATAGGAATTTGTACTATTGTAGACTGCTTAGCAGTGCTACCTATTCCTAATTGTCCATAGCTATTATCGCCACAACCCCAAACTGTTCCATCATACTTTATAAATATTGTGTGACCATTGCTACTTTTAATCGCCTTAACCTTAGTTATTGAAATCTGTACTGGTGTATACTGATCTGTTGTATTTCCAATTCCTAATTGCCCATAACTATTATCGCCACAACCCCAAACTGTTCCATCCCATTTCCCAAAATATGTATTTAACGAACTACATTCTATATTCTCAATGTTAGTAATAGGTATTTGAGCTAGCGACTGTCGACTTGTACAGTTTCCAAGTCCTAATTGTCCATCAACATTGTAACCACTCCCCCAAACACTTCCATCATATCTCATAAATACATTTTGTAAACCATTGCTACCAGAAACTTGACTAATGCCATTTGTATATGAATCGATAGTGTACATCGCATTAACCGTAGTAGGTTTGTTAAATACTAAATTGTATCCGCTTAACATTACAAACATACTTACCATAATATATATATTTGTAATAAGTCGAGATCTTTTACTTTTATCTAAAGTTCTCATCATTCATTTCCCCCTCTTTTATAATTTTCATATATTTTTGCATTATTGCGTATTTACTATCACGGCTTAGACTTATAGCATCTTGAACAATCGTTAGTTTTTTTATTAAATTAATCTTAGTCATAGAATCTGTTAGATAATTTAGATTTTTTCTAATTAATTTATCAAATTTACTCTTTCGATGTACTTTTTTATTTTTTGATCTTTACCTCCTTATGTGCATTTTGTTTTATTTTTACATTTATAGTATATATCAATTCCAAAATTTGTTCAATGTTCGGCATAATTCAACAGAATAAACTAATAAAATTTTATCCTATTAGATATACTCTAAGATTTTGTTATATAATATTAATTTTGATTCTTTTTAGCTCTGTATTCCCAAAATAAGCTTTGTTACTATTCAATTATTTGAAAAATATAAAAACAGATATTATCTCTTAACCCCAAATAGGTTTTATGAAATAATATCTGTTCTATTTTTATAAAGTTTTGATTATTTTTTATCTTTTAGCCCTTAATTTTTTTTACTTTTAGGCCTTTGCTATATCAAGTCTTTGCTGAAGTTGCGTTCTATTTGTATCATTTAATGGTAGTTTATTAATATAGCTTTGTGCTAAATCTATATCTGCTTGAGCTTTTGTACTTTCTGCTTTCACTACCGTATTTGTTGCATTGGTTAAATTTATATTATATTGAACAGTAACTAGTCTACTTAATAAATTAGTTTTAGCTGTAGAACTTGTTAATGCATTAACTAAAATCATTGCTCCGTCTACATCAGTTTGTAGTTTACTTCCCTCTGCCTTAGTAACAGCATTTGTTGCGTTAGTTACGTCTATCATGTTTTGAACATTAATTAATCTATTTAATAAAGTAACTCTATCTGTATTAGTTGGTAGCGCAATAACTAAACTTTTCGCAATATCTACATCCGCTTGCTGCTTAGTTGCTTCTGCTTTTGATACCGCATTTGTTGCATTGATTAGATTCATACTGTTTTGAACAATAGCTAACCTATCTAATAAATTTGTTCTAACTGTAGAAGTTGGAAGAACATTTACTAAAGTTTTTGCGATATCTAAATCTGCTTGTGTTTTAGTTGCTTCTACCTTTAATACTCCATTAACTGCATTTGTCAAAGTTATATCACTTTGAACAATTGCTAACCTATCTAATAACGCTGTTCTAACTATAGAAATTGGAAGCGTAATTACTAAAGTTTTTGCTGTATCTACATCTGCTTGTGTTTTAGTTACTTCTGCCTTTGATACTGCATTGATGGAAGCAGTTAAATTTATATCACTTTCAACAATTGCCAACCTATCTAAGAAAGCTGTTCTAGTTGTAGAACTTGGTAACAGATTTACTAAACTCTTTGCTATATCTAAATCTGCTTGCGTTTTTGTTGCTTCTACTTTTGATACTGCATTAATTGCATTATTTAAATCAACATCACTTTGAAGAATCACTAACCTATCTAATAGATTTGTCCTAAGTGTGGAAGCAGGAAGTACATTTACTAAGCTTTTTGCTATGTCTATATCTGCTTGTGCTTTAGTTGCTTCTGCTTTTGATACTGCACTTATTGCACTAGTTAAACTTATATCACTTTGAACAACTGATAGCCTATTCAATAAATTGGTTCTAGTTGTAGAACTCGGTAGATCACTTACTAAAACTTTTGCTATATCTGCATCAGCTTGTGTTTTTGTTGCCTCTACTTTCGACACTGCATTAATTGCATTTGTCAAATTTATTGATGCCTGAAGTGTTGTTAATCTGTCTACTAAACTAGTCCTACTTGTAGAATCTGAAAGTGCAATCACTAACACTTTTGCCGCATCTACATCTGCTTGTACTTTAGTTGCTTCTGCTTTTGATACTGCATTGGTTGCATTTGCTAAGTCTATTGTACTCTTCAGTGTCACCAACCTGATCAATAAACTTGTTTTATTGATTGTATTCGGTAAAATATTCACTAAGTTTTCCGCAGTATCTAAATCTGCCTGCAATTTGCTTCCTTCTGCTATATTCACCGCAATCCTGGCATTAACCAAGTTTATACTATTTTGAACATTTACTAGCCTATTTAATAAGTTAATTTTTTCTGCACCACTTGGCAATGCAGTAGCTAAACTTCTGGCCATATCTAAATCTGCTTGTTGCAAACTAGCTTCTGCATTTGTTACTGCGATTTGTACATTATTTAGATTTATAGCTTCTTGAACAACTGTTAATCTTTTTATAAGATTGATTTTTTCTGCAGAATCTTTTAGATTATTTACTACTACTGAAGCTTTATCTACATATAGTTGTGCATTGTTATCTTCTGCTGTAATTACTGCCTTTGTCGCATTATTTAAGTCTATTATATCTTGAACAGTAGTTAATCTGTCTTGTAATTTAAGTTTATCTTCAGAATTTTGTATATGGTTAACTAAAGTTGTTGCTCTATCTACATCTGCTTGTAGCTTGGTTGTTTCAGCTTTCTCCACTGCAATTACAGGATCATCCATAATATTTTGAACAACAGCTAGTCTATTTAATAAGTTAGTTTTATCCGTAGAATCTGATAAAGCCTTTACTAAAGCTGTTGCTCTATCCACATCCCACTGTAGATTGCTAGCCTCTGCTCTAATTACTGCCTTTACTGCATTATCCAAACTTATTTCATAGTCTATTGAACTTTGGATTTTTGCTAATCTATTAGATAATTCTATTTTCTCTGTTGCGTCTACTAAAAGATTCACTAAGCTCATTGCCCTATCAACATCAGCTTGTATTTTACTTCCTTCTGCCTCAATAACAGCACCTTTAGCATTGATTAAATCTATATAATTTTGAACAACTACAAGTCTATCTAACAAATTAGTTTTTTCTATTGAGTCTAATAAAGAATTCACTAGACTTTTTGCTTTATCCACATCTATTTGTTTCTCACTTGTTTCTGCATTAACTACTGCACTTATTGCATTGGCTAAATCTGTTGATTTATTTATTTCGTTTTGAACACTTGCTAATCGATTTAATAAACTAGTTTTTTCTGCAGAGTCTAGTAACGCGTTCACTAAGCTTTTCGCTATACTAACATCTACTTGTTGCTTAGTTTGTTCTGCTTTAACCACCACATTTGTTGCATTAGTTAAATCTATATTATTTTGAACAATGGTGAGTCTATCTAACAAGTTGGTTTTATCTATTGGATCTGATAAAGTGTTCACTAGATTTATTGCCTTATCCACATCTATTTGTTGCTTACTTGTTTCTGCATTAACTACTGCACTTATTGCATTAGTTAAATTTATTGATTTATTTATTTCATTTTGAACACTTGCTAATCTGTTTAATAAACTAGTTTTTTCTGCAGAGTCTGGTAAAGTCTTCACTAGACTTATTGATTTATCTACCTCTACCTGTTGCTTACTTTCCTCTGCTTTAACCACCGCATTTGTTGCATTATTTAAATCTATACTATTTTGAAGAATCGCAAGTCTACCCAGCAAGTTAGTTTTTTCTGTAGAGTCTAATAAAGCTATTATTAGGCTTTTTGCCTTATCCACATCTATTTGTTGTTTAGTTGTTTCTGCCTTATCTACTGCATCTGTTGCATTAATCAAATCTATTGATTTATCTATATAATTCTGAACACTGGCTAACCTGTTTAGTAAGCTATTTTTCTCTGCAGAGTCTGGTAAAGTGTTCACTAGACTTTTAGCCCTATCTACATCTACTTGTTGCTTACTTTCTTCCGCTTTGGTCACTGCACTTATTGCATTGGTTAAATCCGTTGATTTATTTATTTCATTTTGAACATTTGCTAATCGGCTTAATAAACTAGCTTTTTCTACAGAGTCTGGTAAAGAATTTACTAGGCTCATTGCCCTATCTACATATGATTGTTGTTTGCTTTCTTCTGCTTTTGCCACCGTATTGGTTGCATTAGTTAAATCTATATTATTTTGAACATTCACCAGTCTATCTAATAAATTATTTTTATCTGTTGATTCTGATAAAATCTTCACTAAGCTTATTGCTTTATTGACATCACCTTGCTGTTTAGTTGTTTCTGCATTAACTACTGAACTTATTGCATTGGCTAAATCTGTTGATTTATTTATTTCGTTTTGAACACTTGCTAATCGATTTAATAAACTAGTTTTTTCTGCAGAGTCTGGTAACGCGTTCACTAAGCTTATTGCTATACTAACATCTACTTGTTGCTTAGTTTGTTCTGCTTTAACCACCACATTTGTTGCATTAGTTAAATCTATATTATTTTGAACAATGGTGAGTCTATCTAACAGGTTGATTTTATCTATTGGATCTGATAAAGTGTTCACTAACTTTATTGCCTTATCCACATCTATTTGCTGCTTACTTGTTTCTGCATTAACTACTGCACTTATTGCATTGTTTAAATTTATTGATTTATTTATTTCATTTTGAACACTTGCTAATCGGTTTAATAAACTAGTCTTTTCTGTATACTCTGGCAAAGCATTAGCTAATCTCATTGCCAAATCTATATCTTCTTGTCGTTTAGTTTCTTCCGCCTTAACCACTGCACATTTTGCGTTTGTTAAATTTATTTCTTCATTTATAATTTTTTGCACAGCACCTAGTCTGTTTGATAAGTCTGTTTTATCTGCTAAAGCTGTCAAAGCATTAACTAGACTTGTTGCTCTATCTACATCTAATTGTTGCTTACTTTCTTCTGCTTTAGTTACTGCATTTTCTGCATTAGTTAAATCTATAGCATTTTGAACAACAACTAATCTATCTAATAGTCTAACTTTTTCTGCAATTTCTGGTAAGGCATTCACTAAATTTCTCGCCTTATCTACCTCTTCTTGTACCTTACTCTCTTCTGCTTTAATCACTGTACTTATTACATTAGTTAAACTCATTTCTTTATTTATATTTTTCTGAACAACTGCTAACCTACTTGCTAAATCAGTTTTACCTACAGAATTCGGCAAATCATTCACTAAACTTGTTGCTATAATAATATCTACTTGTTGCTTGCTAGTTTCTGCATTGATTACTGCATTTGTTGCGTTAATTAAATCTATATCATCCTGAACCTTTACTAACCGATTTAGTAAACTAGTTACATCTGTAGAATCCGGTAACGTATTTACCAAGTCTTTTGCTCTAGCTACATCTATTTGTTTTTTACTTTCCTCTGCTTTAATTACTAAATTTGTTGCGTTATTTGTATCTATCAAAGTTTGAAAAACAAATAATTGATTTAACATGCTATCTTTATCTGTAGAACTCAAAACTTCATCAACTAGAAATTTTGCATGCTCAAAATCTATTTGTTTTAAACTTTCTCCAACTTTAAGAACTGCATCTTCGGCAATAGCCAAATTTATTGAGTTTCGAAGGTTTATTAACCTATTGTTCAAATTAGTTTTATCTGCTGAAGCCAACAAGTCATTCACTAGACTTTGTGCTATAATCACATCTGTTTGCTTCTTACTTGTTTCTGCCTTCACCACTGCATTTGTTGCCTTTTGGAACTGTGTTAATTTAGTGACTATTGTTGGGATAGGTCTACAATGACACTCCTTACCTATTCCGCACTTGCCAAAACAATTATAACCAGTAATCCAAGCGATTATATCTCTTTTCATATAAAAAATTGTCCTGTATTTACTCATAATTTGCTTTACATTGCTTTTGTGAGCTTGTACTGCTAATGCTAACCCTTGCCTATTAGTATCACATGTTCCCAGTTGTCCACAAAAATTATGACCACACACACAAACATTAATATCGTTTGATTGGAAAGAGTCGCTATATGAATAATCTGCATTATCTGGTCCTAAACAAATATGTCTAGATTCCAATCCATTATTCTTAATAACTTCCGCAGCATTAACATTAAGCATGCCATTAAAAATCAGGATGTATGTAAGTGATATTACAAATATAATTGCGCTAATATATCTATTATCAATAAATTGAAACTTTTTATTTTCACATAAATTCTCCATTTTGCCCCCCATCTTTCGTTCTTCTAATCCATTTGTTATTTCTCCTTCATTTTACATTAGCATTGAATTTATATCAATATATAACATGTTAATTTTATATGTTTCTACCAAACACATGTCGAAAATCGCATTGAATTAAATTTTAACTCTTTAAACTTTAGAAAAAAGGAGATATTTCCCACTAACTATCTAGGTTTTCTGGAAATAACCTACTTCAAAATAAGCCTCTTATACTATTCCACCAAACTCGAATATACAAAACCTACGAGCTTGTAATTGTTGGTTAATAAAAACTTCTTTTAGAAGAATTCATTCCACGCAAAAAAACATTGGTACGGGGATACCAATGTTTTTATAGGGGGATCAATGAAAAATGTTATCTATCATATTTTCATTATATCCCGTTATTATGTCATTTTTGTGTCAAAGAATTAATTAGTTTCTTTTTTTCTTCTTCCATAAAGAACTATTAATGCACCACCAATCATAAGCAATGCACCTAATTTAACAAGCACAGCTTCATTAAAGCTTGAACCAGTCTGTGGAAGTCCTTCTGCTACGTTAGTTGTGATTGTCACTGGTGCTACCAGTGTTGGATTTTGTACGCCTGGATTTTTGTTTTCGTCCGGAATTTTTGTTCCAACTTCTGTTACAAAGTAATCACTACAGTGATTTGCTTCATAAGTTATATATCCTTCACTATCAACAGTAACCTTTTCCTTTATTAATTCTACTTTATCATCTCCTGGATAGTATCTATAAACATTAACAACCTTATTGCTCCACTCAGTTCCTACATATACTTTTATTGATGTCATTGCAGGAAGAGCACCATCATAAGCAAAAGAGAATGGTGATATATTTGCACCTTTACCATAAGCTTTAATCATGTTGTTCTTTAAATCATCTGTAATAGTCTTTAAAGATAAATCTATATCTGTTGCTACTTCTGCATTTATGTCAAAACCTTTCATTGTCCAAGTTACCTTGTCTCCAATAAATGTAATAGTTTTATTAGTGCCTTTAACTAAGTTAAATACGTCTTTACTTACTACTGGAGTTTTTGAAGTTTTAACATAAATTGTAGTAGCATCTTTTATAGCTTCAATCACTGCATTTTTGTCAACATTATTATCTATAGTAACAGTGCTTGGTTTATCTGTTGGATTTGTTGGATCCGTTGGGTTCGTTGGATCCGTTGGATCCGTCGGGTTCGTTGGATCCGTCGGGTTTGTTGGATCCGTCGGGTTTGTTGGATCCGTCGGGTTTGTTGGATCCGTCGGGTTTGCTGGATCCGTTGGGTTCGTTGGATCCGTTGGCTTTGTTCCTGAAGAAACTTTCTTAATTTCAGAACTATTTCTAACTCTCAATCTTGTACCTACTGTATCTTCTGAACCTAAGCCTATAGCACTAACAGTATCTCCAACTTTAATTGTACTATCCCATTTTCCAGTTGGATTGTCAGTTTCGTCCCCAATATATCCATTAAGGTAAACTCTAGCTACACCACTTCCATCGTCTAAGAAAATTTCATTATCCGTGAGCTTTGTAACTTTACCTTGCACTTTAATCAATAAACCTTGATTTTCTTTTAGCATACTTGCTTTTGTTGTAAGTTCAGTAGGATTTACTAATTGAACATTGCTATCAATAACTGTGATATCTGTATTTTCATCATTAATGCCAAGTTCTAAATCCCCTTCATATTCTTTTACAGTACCAGTAATTCTAACCTTTGCTCCAAGTGGTATTGCCTTTTTAGCTAATCCAAAGATATTTGTACCACCAGTTGCATCTTGGATATACATACAATCAAAGAAAGCAGTATTTTTTACAGCTTTTGTTGATGCACTTGTAACAGTACCTTCTACCACAAAACGCTTTCCTAAATTATCATATACGCCATCTTTATTTTCATCTTTTCTTATTTCAGCTATATCAACTTGTTTTGGCATTGTTGCCCAAGCTAACACATTGTTAAAGATAGTTGAATTTGAATATGCATTATCTGTTGCTTGTATTTCAAAGTCTGAGAAGAAAGTTGTACCAGCAACAACAACCTTTCCTCCACTTGGTAATTTTTCTGCTGCTAAAGAATATATATCACCCTTATTAACAGCAACTGCATCAAGGCCTCCGTCTGAATCTAAACTATATGTTGTATCATGACCTTTTACAAGCCAATCTACATTTGCATCATTTCCACCAGCTTTAAGCACTACAGAACATCCACTATATGCACTGTAAGTGTATCCATCAACAATATTATTTGTTAAGCCAAATTTAGATGATAGATAATTTTTGAAGTATAATCTATAGTTTTGTCCACCATTTACAGTGTCGTCTACAACTTCATCATCGTTAAATCTCAAGTTAGAACCGATTGCTTCTAAGACACTATTTCCTTGTACTGAGTTTTGATATTCATCACCGTCTTTTACTTTCTTATCGTCATAGTCTGCTCTAGAAGTTATAACTACAGTACCACCATTTTGTACATAATTCTTTATAACTTCAAGTTCTGCAGCAGTAAATTTAGAACTAGTCAATGCATTTTTTGTATCGATATAACCTTGAGGGTCTGTGATTAAAAGCATTGGAACTCCCTCTAAATCTGAAGATGTTAATTCATCAGTATTTTGAACAAGCATCATATTCTTTGCTTTAACAAGCTTATCAAGCCCAAGGATGCTGTTCTTATATTGACCAGATACATATTGATTATAATGTCCTGCATCTATTACTATTTTTGCTATTTCACCTTCATTAAACACATTAAATGGAATGCTTTGAGAGAATACTTTATCTGTTCCACTAACATTTACCGTCATTTGAACATAAATATTGTAATTTCCTGCACTACTTGGTGTCCACGCCAATTTTGAGCTAACAACACCCGCTGGTGCAATAGAAGCTATGGTTTCTTCTGAAAGTTTGTTTTCTTGAGTTATACTATTCTTAAAATATTCAACTTTTACATTATTCAACTCTTGTGATCCATTGTTATATAAAGTAGCAGTAAAATCTGTAACCTTATTCACTATTTGTGGATTTTGAGATACCTCTAACTTAGATATTCCAACTGGAGTAACCTCTGAAGTCCAAACTGGAGCTGTTACAGCTATATCTTTATCTGCTTGTTCTACCTTTACATAGTAATAGCTATATTTTGAATCAAGCTGTAAATCCCAAGTCCCTTCATTTGTATCAAAGTTTTTAGTTTCTACTACAGTTCCACCATTTGCTATAATTGAAACCTTACTTACTTTATCAGTTAAATCATTATCTTTAAAAGATACACTTATGTCTAATTTTTCTGGATTTGGTAAAGTAGATCCCATTACTGCATTATTAACATAATATTTTACTTCAAAATTCTTATCTTCTGTTGCATATACCCTATTTTGTCTTATTGCATCGTAAAAACTATCTCTAGTTAAATCTTTTGCTAAAATAACAGTTCTAGCATCATTAGCAGTACCCCATTTTCCTTTATGGTTGTCTTGGTTATTTGTTGGAGCAACATGCCAACCTTTATCTAAAGCTCTTGTATAGTATTCATAACTTGGGAAATATCCACTTGACCTTACAGGACCTTCACCATTACCAACTTCAATTAAGTTGATAACATTGTCAACCGCTGGACTATAAAGTGAAAAATCATTAAAATCTCCAAAGGTATTTCCTGGATGATTAAATTGAGAAATAGTTTGTGGCTGAGCTGCGATAGTATCATAATATTTCTTTAAATCCATAGTTGAATTATTTCTTGACTCAAAGCCCACACTGTTAAAAGTATTCATATGTCCGTATCCGCCAGTACCTTTACTCCAAGTCATTTCATATGCAGCTATAGCTACGAATTTATTATCTTGATTAAATGAATCTGCTGTTTGATGAAGTTTTGTCCATTCAGTACTCGCACTTCCGTTTGTTATGTTACAAGCACTATCATTATCTAAAGAATTAGAATGGTCAGTTACTGCAAAGAAATCTAACTTTCCTTCATCTCTTGCATATGTATACGCATCTTGTGGTGTACCTTGTCCATCTGAATCTGTTGTATGACTATGTAATTGTCCATAATATATGTTGTAATTTTCCTTTGTTTGTTGTCCCACAAAGAAATTCCAGCTTTCTTCTGCTGATTCTTGAACGGACTCTTTATTTTTTACAGTCAATGTAACTTTGTGTTCTCCTTCTACCAGATTAGTCGAAGGTTTGTACACTATCTCACTATCATTTATTGTTGCCGCTGAAGTCACATCTGTTCCATCAACAGTTAATTTAACTGCTGTAACATCTATTCCATTAACTGCAGTATATTTTGCACTTATTGTTGGTTTAAATTCTGAATTTGTATATGTACCCTTTACAGGAGTAACATGTGCAATTTGAGGTTTTGTATCTATAACTATAGGCTTTTTACTTACAGTAATAGAACATGAAGCCACTTTACTACCATCCTCAGTTGTCGCTGTTACTTTTGTAGTTCCTTCTTTTACTGCTGTAACCTTTCCATTAGCAACAGTTGCAATAGTCGCATCTTCAGATGCCCATTTAACATTTTTGTTAGTTGCATTTGTTGGAAGCACTGTAGCTTCAATTTGGCTATTTTGCCCTTCTATTAAAGCAATATTTTCTGGAACAGTTATGCTTATTACATTTATAACTTGAACTGGTGCAATTTGAGTTATAACTATGTCATCTAGAGCAACATTCCCCACATCCTTAGTATAAGTAAATCTTATTGCTGTTACATCTGACGTTAATTGAATTTTCTTATTTTCTCCACTAGTAGGAATTGGAATAATGTTTTCTAAAGTTGCCCAAACCTCAGCACTTTTCTTTTCTATTAAAAGAGCACTATTTGCTGAAGTACTATTTCCTTTAATATAAAAGCTTAATTCAGCATTTCCTGATAAAGAAAACTCTTTAGTAGTAAGACTAGAACCCATTGTACCAAACTTTGCAGATGGTGGTGTTTTCCCACTACTAGCAGCTTTGTCGTAATATGACAAAGCATTTTGCGTCCAGCCATTAGGGAACGATGTTCCACTTAATCCATCGAAGCGTTCTTCTAGAATAACTGTATTCGTCCCCTCAGCTTTAGCACTTATTCCTGGAAATATCGCAGTAAAAACTAAAGCTAGTACTAATGATAAACTTAATATTCTATTATTTTTTCTTATTTTCATCTCATTTCCTCCTATTGTATTCTAATAAATCAAAAAGGTATTTTAATTGCACCTCCCGTTACAACAAAATCCATAAATTCTTGACATACACTCAATAGTCTAATTTTTATTTTATTAATATGATATTATCAATTTATTGTCCATTTGTTAAGTGTTTATTAAAATTTCTTTTGTATTTTTTTAATTTCACTAAATTTATTACCTTTAATTTCCTAATTTTCATTTTGTTTTATATACCTATATGTAACTTTGCTTTATAATCATTATATAAACCCTTTTGCCTAAAATATATTTTTAATTAAGTTTAAAAAAATAATATGCTTATATTTAATTTTAATATACAATATTCCTATATATAAGTTTTATAAACTATCTTAGTTCATAACTCAAAGGAGAATTTTAATAATGAATAAACTCTATTATGAAAATCAATATAAAAAGGACTTTACAGCTGAAATTATAAATATATTAGAAAAAGATAATGAATTTCACGTTGAATTAGATAAAACTTATTTCTATCCTGAAGGTGGCGGACAACCTAGTGATACTGGATTTATAGAAACTAGTAAAGTAACATATGTTTATGAAGACCAAGGAATCATATATCATGTAGTTGATAAAAAACCTATTAAGCTAAAAAAAACAAAGTGCTCACTTGATTGGAATAGACGCTTTGACCATATGCAACAACACTTAGGTCAGCATATACTTTCCGCAGCTTTTCTCGAGCTTTTCAACGTTAATACAATAGCCTTCCATTTAGGCAGTGAAAATTGTACAATTGATTTAGACAAACCCTTGACTGATGCGGAGATAAGAGAAGCAGAAAGCCTTGCCAATAAAACAATCTTAGAAAATATAAACGTAGAATTCCTATTCCCATCAAAGGCAGAACTTAAAAAATTTCATATAAAAAAAACTATACCAAAAACTAATGATGCTATAAGAATAGTTAAAATTGATGACTTTGATATAAATCCATGTTGTGGCTTACATCCTAATTCGACTCTTGAAGTTCAGATTATAAAGATAAAGAAGTACGAAAAACATAAAACAGGAATAAGGCTTGAATTTTTATGTGGCAATAGAGGTATCAAAGATTCGTTCATAATTGAAGATTTTGTTACTAAACTATGTAGAACTCTTAAGTGTAATCACGAAGAAGCATTAGAAAATATTACGAAGCAATCAACTAATATAAAAAATCTTTTAGCAGAAAATAAAGAATTAAAATCAATTATAGCTGATTATGAAGTAAAAACCATGATAGATAACGGAGAAAAAGTAAAAGATATAACTATAATAAAAACTATTCATGATACTGATGATTTTAAATATGTTAATCTTCTAGCTTCAAAACTTACAACCTTTGATAATGTTGTGGTTCTTTTTGCAGTGAAAACCAGTGATATGGCAAAACTTCTATTTATGTGCTCTAGAAATATTTTGAACCTAAATATGGGTACATTACTTAAGGATGCGATAACGCTAATAGATGGAAATGGAGGCGGGAGTAATATTTCTGCCCAAGGCGGAGGTAAAAATATAGGCAATCTCCAATCTTGCATGGACTACGCTTTTATGAATATTAAAAATACACTTACAATTTAAGGAGAATATAATTATGGAAAGTAGAACTTCTCGCATAAAAAAAAGAAAAAAGAAAAAAGCTCTCAAAATCACCATTATTGCAATAGTTTCTATACTCATTTTTATAATAGGTATTGTCGTAAGCTTTGCTTATACAAAACTTAACCAAGTTAATCGAGTTGCAATTTCAAATAACGATTTAGATCTTGGAATTACCGACGACGTCAAAAGTTTACTAGATAATAAATTTGTTGACGAAAATACTGGAAAAGAAGTTCCTTATCACTCAGTTCAAAATATACTTTTAACCGGTATTGATCATGTTGAAAATGCTACAGATACAATGATAGTAGTTTCTATAGATAAGACTGCTAATAAAATAAAAATGACTTCTATATATAGAGATACTTACATCGAAAATACACCTGAAGGTCAAGTACCTAAGCTTAATTATGCCCATAAATACGGAGGAATTCAAAATACAGTTAAGGTTATAAACGAAAATTTTAAATTAGATATTCGTGACTATGTAAATGTTGATGTTCAAGGATTTTTTAACGTAGTTGACAGCATTGGCGGTGTTACCTTAAATGTTCCAACAGAGGATGTATGGGCTATAAATAAAAAAATAGATTTTATCTGTGAAAATGATTATCCTTCAGCAGATCCATCAAGTAATTATTTATCACAAGGAGGACCACAAGAATTAAATACTATCCAAACCATAGCTTATGTAAGATATAGAACTAGTTCAGGTGATTATGCTAGAACTGATAGAAATAGAGCATTTATGGAAGCTGTACTAAATAAAATAATTTCTATGCCAATATCTCAATATCTATCACTATATGATTCTATATCACAATACTTTGAAACCACTCTTTCTTCAATGGATTTAATTAATCTTGTTAAATCTGCTATAAGCTATGCACCTAATGGAATAGCTCAATCAGCTTTTCCTTATGATGCTGAGACAATATTCGTAAATGGCTGGAATTACTTTGGTTGGGATCAGCCAAGTAATATTGAAAAAATTCACGAATTTATATATAAATAACTTCCAGTATATAAAAAATAAGCAAGGTATTTTATCAACAAATACCTTGCTTATTTCTCTATTTACTTCAGTTTCTTTTCCAGTTCTTCTAATAAAGCTATATACTTAGTTTGTATTCCCTCCGCACTTTGCTTTTTTTCAAACTCTATACATTGAACTTCAATTTCTGCTAAAGTCTCTTTTGATAAGCTTCTTTCAGCAAACTTATAAACAACTTCATCTTCTTTTTCTATATGCCGTTTCAAAAGGTAGGTATATCCCATAGCATTTGATATTATATCTAGCTTTGATTCCTCATCACCTTTTTCATACTTTTCTAAAGCACTTCTTAGGTCAGCCATATATAATCTTCCCAAGTCATGTTCCACAAGCATCCCACTCTTAATAAGCTTTTCAGCAACTTTACCAGTTTCATCTAACATTCTATTAAAAAGCAGTTGTTCTTCTTTTCCATGATGATGAATATCTGCATAGTTTTTCACAAAATCCATTACTCTATAAAAATCACTAAAATTCACGTCTTCTCCGTTCATAATCTTTATGCAAAGTTTCCTAACAACGACTAACATTCTTTTAATATATCTATGCTCATCTACCATTATTTCTATTGCATTCATATTAATCACTCCTATACTCTTTCTATTACATGGTCTCCATTTTCAGTAGTCATATAAGTATATCCACTATTAGTACCTTCCACAAAAGACTTAATCCACATTTTTCTTAGATTATGAAAATTATTTACATCTCCACCTATAGAATCATAAAAATGTCCATGTAAATCCTCTACTATTCTCCAGCTAACAATCTCTTCTGAATTTTCTATAAGTTCAATAACTCTATCACAAGGCATTCCCTCAAGAATGTAATTATTTAATTCCTTATAAATCGCAATAGCATTATCAACTACTTCTAATGCACCAGCCTTTAAACCTTGCTTTTTATAAATATCCATTAAGAATTCTATATTTTTAGGTTCCTCTTTTAGTATTTTAGTAATATACTCAGCTTGCCTTCCCTCTGCGGAATGTATCCTCTCCTGCAGCCATCCATGGATATTATCAGTATCAATTATCTCCTCTAATGGTATCTTTGGAGTGGGTTCACCATATTTATTATAAAGTTCTAACTGCCATTGTTCAGTGATAATCCCTTTCTCTTTTGAAATATCTGCAATTTCTTCTTCTAAACCTTCAAACCACTGTATTTTATTAAACAACCAATAATGTATTTTTCCTAAGACTCTACTCATAAAATTATCCTCCCTAATATAGTCTTTATTTTTTTTAATATACTCACTTATCCTTAGATTTTCGTTTATGATAAATTTAAATGGAATCCTATTATTTAGAAATTACTCATTGCTACAATGTTCTAAAAATAAATTTATCAATTTTTTTGAATTATGACCGTTATATAAGATATCTCCTTAAAGATAGTTTTAAGCTTTTCTACAGTATTTATACTTCAATACTATACTATAACAGTGCATTTTTCTGTATCATTTGTTACCATTTATTGAAATCTATAAATTTAATATATAATTACTTTTCAAGACATTTTTCAATATATAAATTCCAATAACGTTTTCACATTAAATCTATATACTGTTTGTAAAAACAATATAGTTTTTTAATCTAAGTATCTATAAATCAAAATAGATAAAACACAAAAAGCCATTGTACTAGCTTAGCACTAGCACAACAGCTTACTTTTATAAATGAATTTTTTAAATTATAACAATAACTCAAAGTATTATTCTTTTTTTACTGGCTATACTCTTTCAGCAATATTAAGAATTAAGCTACGAGTTTCTTCCCATCCTATACATCCATCTGTAATAGATTGACCAAATACATCACCTGTAACTGGTTGAGTACCTCCAACTAAATAACTTTCTATCATAAGACCTTTAACAATCTTCTTAATATCACTGTTACTATTACAGCTATTTAATATTTCCATAGCAATTCTTGGTTGTTGATCATACTTCTTATTAGAATTAGCATGGTTAGTATCAACTATAATTGCTGGGTTTATAAGTTTCTTTTGAGCATACATTTCTGTTACTTGAAGTAAATCTTCATAATGATAATTCACATGATTACCACCATTCTTATCTACAGATCCACGTAAAATAGCATGGGTAAGTGGATTCCCTTGAGTTTTTACTTCCCACTTTTGATATTCAAAAGTATGCGCATGTTGTCCAGCATAAACTGAATTAAACATAACATTTAGGTCTCCACCAGTAGGATTTTTCATACCTACTGGTATATCAAGTCCACTTACAGTAAGACGGTGTTGTTGATTTTCTACAGATCTAGCTCCTATTGCAACATATGATAAAATATCATCTAAATATGCATAGTTTTCTGGATATAGCATTTCATCTGCCGCAGTTAATCCTGATTCTTCCATTACTCGAATATGCATTTTTCTAAGAGCTACTACGCCTTCTGCCATATTTGGCTCTCTTTGAGGATCTGGTTGATGCATAATTCCCTTATATCCATCGCCATTAGTACGTGGTTTATTAGTATATACACGTGGAACAAGTATAACCTTGTCCTTAACTTCATCTTGAATTTTTGAAAGTCTTGAAACATATTCACATACAGAATCTTCTTTATCAGCTGAACAAGGTCCAATTACCAAAACAAATTTATCTGATTTTCCTTCAAAAACTTTTCTTATCTCTTCATCTCTTTGTCTTTTTATTTCTACCAACTTACTAGATAGAGGATATAATTCTTTTATCTCCTCTCCACTAGGCATTTTGTTTAAATATTCAAAACTCATCGTAACTACTCCATTTCTATAGTATTTTATTTGCTTGCCGCTTCTTGTCATTTATGGATGTTAAATCTATCTTTTTCTACCCATATCGTCATACAATTTAGTTATATCATTAAATTTACATTTATGTCAATGGATCAACGCATAGCTTATTTTGTATACTTTTGTAATAAACTGCATTTTATCAAGATATTAAATTTTTCCATGCATTATCTAATTAATTAGTAATAAACATAGACATTTCATTATAACATTATATTTAATCAAGATTCTCTATTTTAATTTAACAATCATCATTAAATTTGCATTTATCAAAAAACTCCTGGAATCTAAAGTTAATTAACCAATATTTTAACACATTTTCAAAATGACATGCTAATATATAACTTTCTTTAGAAATAAAGCTTTTGCTTGAGCCATAGGAATAGTCTCTATCTTCTTTCCATCTTTTAACATTTTAAAAACATTTGTAGCTTTTACATTTCCTTTACCAACTTCAATAAGTGTTCCTACTATAATTCTCTCCATATTGAGTAAAAAATCATCTGCAATTAACTCTATTTTAATTAACCCATTGTCTTTTTTAATTAATATATCTTCTACAGTTCTTACTGTTGACTTTGCTGAAGATTTCAAATTTGTAAATGCTTTAAAATCATGTTTTCCCTTAAAAGCTTCTGCAGCTTTTAACATTTCTTCTATATTAAGATCAATATCGATATGATATGAATATTTTCTGTTAAAAACATTCCTTAGATTATTATTGTTAATTACATATTCATAAACCTTTGCCTTGGCATTATATCTTGCATGAAATCTTTCATCTACTTCTTCAATAAATTTCACCAATATATCTTCTGGCAAAAACTCATATAAATAAATGCTAATTGCAGTACAGCTTAATTCACAATTAGTCTTGAAATTTGCTATATACCCATCAGCATGAGCCCCTGTATCTATCCTTTCACACCCAATTACTTCAATCTCTTCCCCAGTCATTTTACTTAAGACTGTTTCAATTTTTCCTTGAACTGTCTGTTCTTTATCCTTTTGATTTTGCCATCCTTTATATCGACTTCCATCAAATTCAATAGTTAATTTTAAATTTCTCATATATAATTCACCTTTTATCTTCTTTAATTAATATATAAACTCAACATCTAAATTATAAAAAAATTTTATTGTCCTCTAAATAAAAGTCAACAAATTTCATAAATAGTTTAAATTCTTCCTTAAATATTATTTAGCGTATATAGTCTATATATTTGTTTCAAATTATACTATATAAAATAACTTTATTCTATAAAAGCCCTAACCTCTTTCATATGATGCTTCCTCCTTATGAAATATTTTCTCTTATATTTCTAACTTTCGTTAAATATAAGAAAACTATCAACTATTTAATATAACTTTTTCACCTTTTCATTCTGCAATTAATACCCATTTATTTTAAATAAATTTATATTTTAAAAATGTAATTTTATTAAAAAAGCATCATTATAATATTCATTTTAATTCCACATTATTTTCATTTTCATTTTCTCGTATTTTATTGTATTTTTTTCCATTTACCAAAGAAAATATTACTAGTTTCACATAAAACCACTTAATATAATGACGTTTTTTCGACGTTTTATTACATTTATTATAAAATTGACAGCATTTTATGGCATCTGTATAATTAGAATCATATAAGAATTCAACGGAGGAAACTATGGATTTACATGAGCTTCTTTATATAATTAAAAAGCGGATGGTACTTATGGTATCTATAACACTGGTCATTGGCGCCTCAGGTTGGATATTTAGTACACTATTTATTAATAAGTTGTATACATCTGACATTTCTGTTATAATTGGTAAAAATTACAGAAACCCTGCTGAAGGCGAAAGTTCAATAGCTACTTATAGTGATATCCTTATGTATCAAAAAGCTGTTAAGACTTATGGTAAGATTGCTACGTCAAGAACAGTAGCTTCTGATGTAATAGATAAATTGTCACTTAATTATTCCCCTAGTGCATTACTAGGTTCTGTTGCAGTTGTTACACCTAGCGAGACTGAATTTATGACAATTCGTGTGACGTTGCGAAATCCTGAAGAAGCAGCTTTAATCGCCAATCAATGGGCTCTTTCCTTAAAAGAAATAAGCAAAGAAATCCAAGGAACTGATAATGTAAAAATTCTCGATACAGCACAAGTACCAAAATCACCTTCAAGTCCAAACTTAAAGCTTAATATTATATTTAGCTTTGGTGCAGGCTTTTCATTATCCGTTGTTCTTTGTTTTTTACTTGAGATCTTTGATACCACTATTAAATCTGAAAATGACGTATTAAAATTAGTAAGTTTGCCCGTTTTAAGCTCAATCCCCAATTTCGAAATAGACGAATAGAGGTGTACAATGTTTAAATCCCTAATTACATATAGAGATCCAGACTCTATAACTTCCGAAATATATAGAACCCTAAAAACAAAATTACAATTTGTAAATATAGATAATGATATTCGTACCCTTTTAGTAACCTCTGCTTCTAAAGCTGAAGGAAAAAGTACCACTACCGCTAATTTAGCTATTACTGTTGCACAATCTGGAAGAAAAGTTTTGATAATCGATTCTGATATCCGAAAACCATATATCCATAAACTTTTTTCTCTTCCTAATAAGACAGGATTGACAACAGTTTTAACAAATCAATGTGATCTAATGGATGCGATTCAAGAAACTGAAGTTGATAATCTTCATATTCTGTGTGGAGGAAAAATAGAAACTAACTCTCATCAGCTTATTGGTTCAAAAAAAATGTCCAAGCTTATCGATCTTGTAGAAAATAATTTTGATATGGTAATTATAGATGGACCACCTATTCTCCTAGTTACAGATTCTCAACTTCTTGCAAACCAAGTAGATGGAGTTCTTCTTGTAACTTGCTACGGAAAGACAGAAAAAAAGGCTCTAGTTAAAGCAAAAAAAACATTAGATTCAGTCAATGCAAATACTTTAGGAGTAGTTATCACAAAGGTTCCAAAACCCCCAAAAATTGAAGAAAACTATTCATACTATTACAGTGAAGAAGATGATGATGAATAAACCATCATATTGCATCCTTCTTCATTTTTTTATTATAGCAATACCTAAAACATGGCATTCTTGAATTATACGCTAGAACGCGTTCCCACCTTCACAATCATTCACTACAACATCCCAATACTACATTTTTTTTCATTTGTATAGACTCTAACATTTATAAATTTTATATAAATATTTGCAACAAAATCTTTAAAACAATAATCTTTCATGATATAATCCAGTATATTATGGTAATTATTGGTTTTTGAAATTCGTGCAAATCCTTTTATTTTTTTTATAATAAACACGATAATGTATATTGAAACTATATTAGAAGTCTATAGATATATTGAAAGATAAGTACAACTTGTGAGAATTCTTTATTGGCCCATATATAATTTTCTACTAATAAAAATATATATTCTTTCGATAATAAGTTAGATTCAATAAATACTTAGTTCTTTCTGCTGTATATGTATTATCAAAAATATCTAAAGCTTAAGATATTTACTAGCATATTGAACCAATAAGGATTATAATATACTAATAAAGGAGGTCTTTCTTGAATGAATCGCAAAAAAATTATAATTGGGTCAGCTGCTTCAGTCGCACTAATACTCTTTGGAATTTATCTTGCAAATGCTTTATACCTCAGGGACAAGCTATTGCCTGGCACTAATATTGAAGGAATAGATTGCAGTTATAAAACCATTGATGAAGTTAATCAATTATTAATGGACAAACACAAGAATACTAAGTTTTCCATTTTGGAAGGTACTAGTGAGTCATTATCATTTACCGGTTCTAATATCGGATTAGACCGTGATCTTACTAATGAATTATCGCAAGTAAGAGAAAAACAAAATTCCCTTACATGGCCATTAGGTCTAATTTCTAAAAAGGCACTTGATGAAGAAACATCAAATCTTCTTTTTAACGAAGACGCTTTTAATACTTATTTTAGTTCAGTAAATTTAAATAAAGGGAATAGACTTCAGTCTAATGATGCATTTTTAAATAGGAATAATACTAATTTTATTATTACAGAAGAAGTCTATGGAAATACACTTAATGTTGAAACTGCTATAAATAAGATTAAAGAAAACATAAAAAATGGGGCTGATACAATCGATATATCTGATTGTTATGAGAAGCCTAAAGTAACAAAAAATGATGAAAAACTTATTTCTCTAGCAGCAAAGGCCAATGATTTAAAAAAGATTAATATAGAATATAAATTTGGAACTCGAAGAGAAGTTGCATCTGATGTAAATAAAATGGACATGATAACCTATGATGGAAACGACGTATATTTTGATAAATCAAAAGTGAATAATTATGTAGTTTCTTTAGCCCAAAAATATGACACTTATGGTAGTACTAGATCCTTTAAATCTACAAGAAGAGGCGTAGTAAATGTAACTGGCGGTGTCTATGGCTGGTACATACTAACAGAATCTGAGACAGAAGAACTCTATAATCAACTTCTTGAAGGTAATGACATTTCAAGAGTGCCTAATTATGATGGCACAATAATAAAGAATGAAGATAACGATATAGGTAGTACATATATCGAGGTAGATATATTAAATCAACACCTTTGGTTTTATAAAAATGGAGCCCTTTTGGTAGAAGGTGACGTAGTTACTGGTAATGCTTCTAACGGTCATGATACTCCTAAAGGAGTTCACTATGTATGGAGCAAAGAATCACCTTCAATTCTTAAAGGTCAAGATTATGAAACTCGTGTTGAATATTGGATGCCTATAGAATGGACAGGCGTTGGAATCCATGATGCTATTTGGAGAAATCCAGCTGAATTTGGTAAAAACACATACTTAACAAACGGCTCTCATGGATGTATTAATTCACCATTAATCCTTGCAAAAACTATATATGAAAACGTAGAAATAGGAACACCTGTAATAGTATTCTAATTTTCCATAAAAACTAGGAATTATACTTCCTAGTTTTTTTATGTTCTTTTTTTATTCCCCCCTTCATATTAATCATTGTGTAAATAAAATCTTAAGGGGGGAAAGCTTAAATGAAACATAAAAAAGCTTTATTATCCGTAATCGCTGCGGCATCATTAATTCTTATAGGCATATACATAAGAAACGTAGTATATTTTAACAACAAACTCTTACCTAATACCACAATATATGGAATCAACTGCAGTTCAAAAACACCAGAGGAAGCAAATTCACTACTTAGAGATAAACTTTCAAATACAACTTATTCCGTAAAAGAAAATGATGTTGAAAACTTCTCCTTCAGTGCTTCTGAAATAGGTCTAAATCGTGATTTTACTGACCAATTGAAAAACATTTTAGATAATCAAAATTCACTAGGATGGTTTATAAATTCCCTAGGTAGGAAAGATAAATATGATAAATTGAGCAATGTTATTTTTAATGATGAAGCTTTTAATACATATTTAAGCAAGATTAACCTTAATCAAGGTACTAGAACCACTTCTCAAGATGCATATATAGATAAAACAAACGACAGCTTCACTATTATAGAAGAAATTTATGGTAACACTATAGATGTAAAATCAGCCACTGATAAAATTAAAGAATCTATTCTAAATGATACAACTAATATAGATATAGCAGATTGCTATATCAAACCTTCAATTTTGAAAAATAATGCTAATCTTATAGCATCTTTAACAAAAGCAAATAAAATGAAAGATATAAAAGTTGATTATTTATTTGGTACAAGGGTTGAAACAGTATCAACTGCTGATAAAATGTCATGGCTCACCTTTAATGGAACTAATGTAGATTTTGATAAAGAAAAAATTAGAACTTATATCGTAGCCTTAGGGAATAAATATAATACTTGTGGAAGTACAAGAAGTTTTCAAAGTACAACCAATGGAGTTATAAATGTCAGTGGAGGCCTTTATGGTTTTTACATATTAACTGATTCAGAAACTGAGGAATTATACAATTTATTATCACAAGGTAACCCTATTTCAAGAGCTCCTCTTATTGAAGGTACAGGAATTACAAACAGTTCTAATGATATAGGAAATACCTATGTAGAAGTAAATAAAGCTGCTCAACATATGTGGTTTTATAAAAATGGGTCTTTAGTTGTCGATACTGATGTTGTAACTGGAACTACTGATGGTGTTCATGATACACCAGTAGGTGTCCATTATGTATTGTATAAAGAATCTCCTGCGATTCTACGTGGTCCTGGTTATGCTGCTCCTGTATCCTATTGGATGCCACTTACTTGGGACGGTGTAGGAATTCATGATGCAACTTGGCGCTCTGCTTTTGGTGGGAATATCTATACCTACGATGGCTCTCATGGCTGCATTAATACCCCATACGGAGCAGTTCAAACAATTTTTGAGAATATCGATGCTGGAACTCCTGTTGTTATTTACTAGTGGTTAACTGGAAAACTATAAATATATAAAGCTAAAGCATTAATAGTTCTAAATTTTTAGTGGTATGAATCAATCTTCATACCACTTTTATATTACAGATAATTATTTAATAATGTAACTAGTGAGCAGTTGTATGATACTATACCAGACTTTTATATTAGAGATAATTATTTAACCCCTCTTTATCTTTGATGCCCTTAACTAATTGCTTAATTTCTTGGTCCTTGTTTTTATCCATAATAAGAATCACATCTCCAGAATCTACAATCACTAAATCACTTATTCCAAATCCAATGATCAACTTTTTTTCTCCAAAAACGCTACAATTTTCACAACTATAAAGAAATGTATTTCCTTGAGCTTTATTTCCTTGCTCATCCTTCAAGAATCTTGATAATGCCTTAAAACTTCCAATATCATCCCAACCAAATTCGCTTTTTACAACATAAGCTTTTCGAGTTTTCTGCATTATGCCAAAGTCTACAGAAATACCATCAATTACGTTGTATTGAATTTCTATGGTTTCATCTTCTGCTTCAGTACCAGCAACTTGATATATCTCCATCAATGCTTTATACATTTTAGGCAAATATTTCTCCATTTCTCTTAAGAACACGTCGGCTTTCCAAATAAACATACCACTATTCCATAGATAGGTTCCTTTAGCTAAAAAATCTTGTGCCACTTCTAAATTTGGTTTTTCAACAAATCTATTTACCTTGTAACTTGGAATTGCTGAAGGCACTCTTTGTCCCATCTCGATATATCCATAACCAGTTTCTGGTCTTGTAGGATTTATACCTATGGTTACAAGTCCACGTTTTCTTTCCGCTATATTAACCCCTTGTTTTACCGTCTCAAGAAACTCATCTTCTTTATCTATATAATGATCTGATGGTAGCACCAACATAACTGCTTCCTTGTCTTTTTTTAATAGCTTCACCGCAGATAATCCTATACATGTAGCAGTTTCTTTATTTGATGGCTCAATAAATATGTTCTCCTTTGGCAATTCCTTAAGGTTAGAATATATTTTTTCCTTATAGGCTTCATTAGTGACTACATATATATTTTCCTTTGGTATAAGCTTCAGAATTCTATCTACAGTATTTCTTAAAAAACTTTTATCGTTAATTATCTCTAAAAATTGCTTTGGATTCTCTTCTCGCGATAAAGGATATAACCTAGTACCCTTTCCCCCAGCGAGTATTAGTGCATATAACAAAAATATCACCTCTATCATTACTATTAACATTATATGATAGAGGCCTTTTTCTATTGACAAGAAATTTATAAATTCAACATCTATATCTTCATAAATTTTGTTGCCAAAGAAACACAACGTTTCTTAGCATTCATATCCTTATTATCATCATTACAAATCAGTACTTGACTAAGAAGAATTCTTACATAAGCTTCATCTATAGATTTAAACTTGCTAGTATTACTTTCTAGATAAGTTTTCATTCCCTGAACTTCAATCTTTTCATCGTATATCTTCCTCTGAAATACCTTTATAAAATTCACAGTAAAAACTAGCTTAGCTACTTCCTCTGCTAAAAAAAAATTCTCTATGCTTTTATCTTGATTGTTGGTAGCTTCTATAGTTATAAGAGAAGTTAAAATTTCCTTAAGAAAGTGTATAACTCTTACTGAATTATCAATACTATCTCTTAAACGTATCTTAAACTCTACTAGCTGCGTTTCATAATCATCATTTATTAAATAAACTTCATGATTTTTATTAATCGCCTGAACAAAATACTCATATTGTTCATTAAAATAGTCAATAGAATTATCATATATATTAGTTAAAATATCCTTAACATACTTACTTTTAATATTATCAACCGAAAGTCCTTCATCTCTGTGATAATTTATCAATTCATCAAAGGAAACATTAATCAAATTAATCTTTGTTGCTATAAATTTTTCTAAATATTCAGCAGTAATAAATTTAGTATCAGTAATATTGTTATAATCAAAAGCAAATATAACAATACAGCCTTTAAAATCAATTACTTCCTTTATAAAGGTCAGCACATCTAATTGTTTTTTTTCGTCTATTCTATCAAAGTCATCAATAACTACCACAAGTTTATTAGATTCAGAAAGTAACGCATCAATATCCCTCTGAACCTCCTCCTTAAAATCCCTATAAGATTTACTCTCTTCTACTCCCTTTATCAAACTCACTATAGAAGCCTTACCGCTAACAGTTAGAAGTCCTAGTACTTCCTTAAAGTAACTTTCAAGAGCACTATATCTACCACAATATATCCCATTTTTTATCATAATGTTCGATAAACGCTTTTGAAACTCACTAATTAAAGTTTCTCTTGTATCTGTTATCATTGGTTTTATATAGATACAATAGTTTGAATTTTCTTCTGTCCTTGCCATAAGAGCTTCAAGAAATAAAGACTTTCCTGTACCCCACTTACCACTTATTGCAATTGCAAAATTCTTATATTCGCTTTCATTAATTATCTTTTCCACAGTTTTTAGTTGTTCTTTTCTAGAAGGATATAGCCTGTCTTTCTTTTTCACTTCTACCTTCTTCGTATTCATATTAAATCTAAGGCTTATTAAAACTATCTGCCAAGATAAAGCGAATAAGAGATATTTTAGACCATAACCCATTGCAATGACCATAAGAAAATATACCAAATAAATTAGATACCCTATAAAATCCTGTTCAATATGATAACCTTTATTATCTATTCTATAAAAGAATAGCTTCTCAACAACAAATAATATAAAAAAACCTATTATCATCATTGCTGAAATATCATGAAAAATCTTTTCCTCAATTGCTGTAATGCTAGCTATGCCTATCCCCTCAAGAATTAGCGAAGATAAGAACATCAGAATAGTTGTCTTTACGAAAATTGCAAATTCTCTTCTATAACTATACTTCTTAAAGTTACTTACTATAGCCCATATGCTACCTATTACCCCAATAACTATTAGTGCATTTTGGTAGATATATATATAATAGTTTACACTTTTCAATATTGTTTCCGACATTATCCCCATATTAAAATCGCCCTCTATACTATCTCATTAGTAAAATGAGAATCTAAAGCTACTTTGAAAATTTCTCTACAATAACATATGTTTTCACTAAAAAAAGTTCTACAAATAATTATAAGCCTTATTTTCTCTGCTAAACAAACTTGAATAATTATAATATATCTTGCATAATTATTCCTTTACTATCTAAAGTTTCTATGTTACTATATTTTTATCCGATGACTACTATCCGTAGCACTCCCATCTTCTCCAAAGTGGAAGTTAACGGCTACTACGTCCCTGGATAATGATTTCTAAGTTTCAGATAGAGTAAAACTCCACCTGAAACAAAGAACTCTGTTTATGTTTTAAAAATGGGGAGAGATTAAAATGGCAATAGATTTCAATTTTATAGAATCTTTTACAACTTCAAAGTATTACCAAGAAGTTATCAATTGCAGATCTAGGCTGCTTTTTAATTCTCATACTAATTCACCTTATTCTTATCTAGAAGATCTAGAAGAAGACCTACAAAGTTATCACTATGGTGCATTTGAAGGTGAAAATCTCATTGGATATGTTCGCCTTTATATTAATGGTGATACTGCTAAGCTTTCGCGTATTTTTGTAAAGGATCAGTATAGAGGGACAGGTATAGGCTATAAGACAATAAAATCTTTATTAGAGGAATGTCGTGAAAAATCCTTAGATAAATTGGTTTTATTTTCAAGGCTTGATGCTGTAGATTTTTATAAGAAGCTTGGGTTCGTTAATACTGATGAGATTATAGTTTCGCCAACAAGTGGTTTAGAATTGAATAAAATGGTTTTTTATATAAATTCATAATTATTTTTTGTAGATCTCCTTTGAATAAAAATTCAAAACTTTGATATATAAGCTTAATCACAATTTAACAATAGTTTCTGTTTAACAAATATATTATTTATGCAAAAAAGTCGCTTAAGAAAGGACAACTATTTCCTTTCTTAAGCGACTTAAATATTTCTATGTTGTCAGAAGGCAACCTTATATGTGTCAGTACCATTTACTACACAATAAGCAGTTTTTTCCTCAACCTTATAATATACCTTAAATTCCTTAACCTTAGCGAAGTCAACAATCTCTTCTAATTCTTTGCTTATACTTTTCATTATGTCATTATAAGAAATTTCATTATTGCAGCTCTGTATATAAAATTCCCCATCAGACAATACTTTTTTCTTTGCAACCTTCTGAACTGTATTCTTAACAGCAGCCTCCCCTTCTTTTGCCACCTTACTAGCAGTTGCTTTTGTAGTGTTAACTGCTTTTTTAACCGTGTCATTTGCCATTACCTCTTGAGCTGTTTTCTTAGCTGCTGATCCCACTTCCTTTGCAACAGTTTCAAGATTTTCTGCAGTCTTTTTAGCTGTAGTCTCTACAGTATCTACAACTTTTTCTAAGCTTTTCTTAACATCTCTTTTCATTAAAATAGGTCCCCCTTATTAATAAATTCTATATTATATTTTATCACTTATATGTTTTATTATTACTATTTTTCTTTAATATGTATATATTTTTTTATTTATATTTGGTTATTAACCATACTTCTTATAATCATATTACTAATTTTCCTAAAAAAAATAGCTAAAACCGTATATTATTTTTATTTTTTACATTCACTAATCTAGAAACTTATAAGAATTTATAGTATACTTACAAAGAATTAAATTTTTCAAAGGAGATGTATGAAGCTATGGACTTTATGAATTTTATTCAGGGGATAAACCCAGTGATACTTATCGGCTTAGCCATACTTATAGCCTTCATTATACTTAAAAATATACTCAAAAAAGTTGTTAAAATTATTCTTTTAATTTTGGGGATTGCCGCTATAACCGGTGGAAGTATTTCAACTTTGAATTTAAAAAACTATGCAAGCTCAGTTGTTCCTAATGTACAAGATGTAATTAACTCTTATGCACAGCAAAATGGAATTGACTTATCTACTTTAAATGAAAATGATCTTAATAGTTTAAATGAATATATTAAAACTAATTATCCAAAAGTTGAAGTTAAAAATGATAATGGAAACTTGGTCCTTGAAGTAAGTAAAGATGATTTCTTTAACTTTAAGACCTCTGTTACATTAAAAAAGTCATCTTAGTCCTTTATCTATATTAAAAAATCAATGCATATACGTTAAATAAAAAAATTTCGTGGTTAATTGGGTTTTAAAGTTAATATCGTTAGTTTGAATCAATGCTTCTATAGTTCAGTAATCTGTTGATAAAAATTAACTTATGTTACTTCTATGATTTTTAGTATTCCATTCATCTTGATATACTACATAGAATTTGTGTGTAAAACCAACTAACCTTTTGAGAAAGAAGGGAACTTTATGTCTAGGAAACATCAACCTGTAAAAAAACGTCATCCTATCAGAAATGGTATCTTGAGTATTTTATATATTGGTATTTTTATCGGGGTAACCTCCCCTTTAATATTATTTTATGGGCCTTACTCCACCTTGAAACAATTAGTAGTTTCTACAGTAATGGCAACAAGACATCAATATCTTATAACCACGTTCTTATCTCAAGCTGATATTGATGCTCTTTTAGGAAAAAAAGAACAAACAGTTGTTGCTTCATCAACACCTGAAAATGCTACTAAATCTCCAGCAACTTCTTCTACACCTACAACAGATATAGAAATTAAGCATAAAAATAGTACCGAAATAAATCAATATAAAATCGAACATGATAGATATATTGCTCATATTCTTGAAATAAAAGACCCTACTAAAATAAAAGCTGTTATGACTAAATATGTAGGGAAAAATGGTCAAAAGACTAGTGAAATGGCTTTGGATTATGATGCAATAGCAGCAATCAATGGTGGTGCTTTTGCTGATGTATCCGCTTCTGGCCAAAAATGGGCTGGTAATGGGGCTATTCCTGGTGGTTTCGTAATAACTAATGGGGCTATAGTATACCCAAAAGAAAATGTAAATAAATATGATGTTCAAAACGTAGTGGCTTTCACAAAAGAAGGTAAATTAGTAGTTGGTGATTATTGCATAAATGACCTTATGGCTATGGGCGTAACTGAAGCTATGTGTTTTAGACCACCTTCTATCATTATTGACGGTGTTGCTCAAATAACGGACAAGCTACAAGATGGGACAAACCCTAGAACAGCTATTGGCCAAAAGGCTGATGGAACTGTTGTTTTATTAGTTATAGATGGACGAACTCTAAGTATGCCTGGGGCAACCCTTTACGATGTGCAACAAATATTCAAAGACTTAAATGTCGTAAATGCAGGAAACCTAGATGGTGGTTATTCTTCTACTATGTATTTTAACGGTGAGATTATAAATTCCCCTAATGCATGGAGCGGTGAAAGAACTGTTGCCACAGCATTTATCGTGGAAAGGTAGGTTGCACAAATGAAACTTTTTAAAAGAATTCTTATTTTAACTGCAATTGCATTAATTTTAGAAAATGGAGCATTGTATTATTTGAATAAAAATTATTTTAAACCTACGGAGGAAATAAATATTGTAAAAATTGAGAGTCCTAAAATTGCTGAAACAGATAATTCTAATAAGACTACTTTATCCGGAAAAACTGAAAAAATAAATGCTTCTTTTGATGGTAACTATATTTCTTACATGGAGGATTCAACTCTAAAGATAATGAATTTATCTACAAAAGAGATACAAAACGTTGTTCCTAATGATGATATGAAGTTTGACTATTATGAATGGTTACCAGATGATAACCGTTTAATAATTACTGAAAGACCATCAAATATGTCCAACAGTTATTCCATTTATCTATTTTCTTATGATGTAAAAAAGAAAAGCAAACAACAACTTATAGACTTTGATAATGTATATTGTCATATTGCTTTAGACAATATAGAAGAGCACGTAAGTAACATATCATTTTCTTCTTCAAACACTTATATGTGCGTACAAATAGCTAAGCCAAATGGTAAGTCTAACCTATATTCCTTTGATGTTATGAGTAAAAAAAATATCATGAAGGAAAATGCTTCGGTAACTGGAAATATAGATGTTATTCCTGGAGATACTGCTATAGTATATCAAGCAGATAATTCTGTATATCAAATAGAATCTTTTACAGACAAAAATGAAACCACTAAATATAACGGAAGTTATTTATCTATAAATGGTGCTAATTCTTTATTGCTTTTAGACGTGGATGATAAATCTAATATATATATTGGTTCTGTTGTAAATGGACTAGTTACTTCTGTGTATTATGGACAAAAAAATACTGATGCAAATTCTTGGACTTTAATAAACTTATCAAAACCAGTAAAAGCTGAAGATATATCTATTGGATTAAAAGGTGAAATCTATGTTATAGATTCACAAGCTAACACTGTTAATGAATTAAATTCAAAAGCTACTTACGAATTTAAAGGTAAGCTTATAAGTATATGTTCTAAAGGTATCATATCACTTGATGGCAATACCTTAATTGATAAACCTTTTTCAAAATAATCTTACATGTACTTATTAAGATATTTTGCAAGTAATCACATAGAAAGTTATTTTCAAAGACGTTCACACATTCTAACAATTAAAAACTTGTATTATGCTAATAAAGGAGCAAAGAGGACAAGCTTGTCACTCTTTGCTCCTTTAATTTATTTTACTACCATTAGTTATAATAAACTATGCCAATAGCTCCAGGTCCAACGTGAAGTCCAATTACAGGACCAATATCACAAATTTCAACCTTCATTTGAAGTAACTCACCTACTTGTAATGAGAGTTTCTGTGCCTCCTCTGGACAATTTATATGATGAATCATAACTTCTTTTATCTTAAAAGTTTCATTGTCCTTTTGCATCATATCAACCATTGCCGAGATTGCTTTATTTTTAGTCCTAACCTTAGCTCTCACAGATGTAACTCCATTTTCCACTGTTAATATTGGTATTATCTTTAATATGTTTCCGATTAAAGCTCCTGCTCCACCTATTCTGCCACCTTTTTTTAAATATACGAGATTCTCAGGAATAAATAGAAACCTACTTCTTTTTATATTCTCTTCAACTGCCTGTCTTACCTCTCCTATACTTTGTCCTTCTTTAGCTTTCCTTGCAGCAACTATTGCAGCATAGCCTAACTGCATACAATTAGACCTAGAATCAATTATCTCTATTTTAGCTTCTGGATATTCATCTAATACCATCTCTTTTGCAAGGTTAGCTGTTGAATAGGTACCACTCATATCTGAGGATAAAAAAACACCAACTATCTCATTACCTTCTTCGATAATCCTCTTCATTTCATTATATATTTCACCAATTGGCGGTTGAGATGACCTTGGAATTTCTTTTGTTTCAAGGAGCTTATAAAACTCAAAGTTTTCTATATCTGTCTCCTTAAAACTCATATCTTCAAAGTTAACTTCTAAAGAAAGAATCTTTATATCTAATGATTCTCTTATTTCTTTTGGAATATAACTAGTACTATCTGTAATAATTTTTATAGCCATTTTATATCTCTCCAAATATTTTTGTGTTTATTATATCACTATACTAGATCAAAAACCATATTATAACTTTCATATATAAGTTCGATTATTGAACTTTCACGAAAATTCTATAGATCTATTAAAAATTAATATATCTATAAATATTTTTTATGGACTCTAATAAGTGAAATACTTGCTAGTCCTTTAGTCAATAGGTTTATAGTCTACATCGATAACTTCTTCTCTTGTTTTCATTTTCTCTGAAGCATTCTTATCTCCTACATAAACCTTGCTATCCTCTGCAGAAATATCTTTCTCCTTTCTTCCGAATATATATGCCTTCACCTTAAAAAATACATATACTAATGCTGCTATTACAATAATCCATGGAAGGATATAAATAGCTAAGAATAATATTACCACTATAGCTATTATAGAAATAAATATATTTTTCTTACTCATCATCTACACCTCATATTATAAGTACCTGAAACTTTCCGTTATTATAACATAAATTATCTTTAGTATAAACGGATTTTTGAATTAATATGGCTGTTGACATTAATATCCATACATTATAATATTAGTTTATGGTACTTTGGAAATTTTATATAATTATACATATATAAGTATTTTATTCATTAAAATATAAAATGAGTATCTATCTTATTACATAGTTATTTTGTAAACTATTATCAATATAAAAGGGGTAAGCATTGTTATGAATATTACAAGGGAAAGATTTAAGCAAGACTATGAGCAAAAATTAATGAGTCTATTTACCGAAGAAATTGATAAAGCAAGCACCTTAGATAAATACTTAGCTTTAGGGAGTTTAGTAAAAGAATATAGCGCAAAAAACTGGTCTAAAACTAAGAAACAATATTCAAAAGATGGAGATAAACAAGTCTACTATTTTTCTATGGAATTTTTAATAGGTAGACTACTTCAAAGTAATCTTATTAATTTAGGAATAAGGGATACTGTTAAGGAAGCTTTAGCTGAACTTAATGTAAGCTTAGATGAGTTAGAAGAAACAGAGGTTGATGCTGGACTTGGGAACGGTGGTCTTGGAAGACTTGCTGCTTGTTTTATTGATTCTATTGCTTCAATTGGAATCCCTGGTCATGGCAATGGAATGAGATATCAATATGGTTTTTTTGAACAGAAAATTGTAAACGGATATCAAGTTGAAATACCTGATAATTGGCTTAAAGAAGGTAATGTTTGGGAAACAAAAAGGGAGGATAAATCTGTCATTGTAAAATTTTATGGAACTCCAAAAGCTGTTCAAAATAACGGTCGATTAAATTTTGAACTAGAAAATTATGAAGCTATTAAGGCTGTTCCTTATGATACACCTGTTATTGGTTATGAAAATAACACAGTAAATACTCTTAGATTATGGAGTGCTGAACCTGTAACCAATGCATTTAATTTTCAAATTTTCAGCAAAGGTGAATATTCAAAGGCTGTAGAATATAGGACTTCAGTAGAAGCAATATCATCAGTTTTATACCCAGATGATTCTGCTGAAACAGGAAAAATTTTAAGATTAAAACAGCAGTATTTCTTTACAAGTGCAGGAATATACAGCATATTGAGAACCTTTAAAAATTCTGGTCATTCCTTATATGATCTAGATAAATATGTTGCTATTCAAATAAACGATACCCACCCTGCAGTGGCAGTTGCTGAATTAATGAGAATATTAGTAGATGAAGAAGAAATGGGTTGGGATGATGCTTGGTCCGTTACAACTGGAACTTTAGCATATACAAACCATACTATACTTTCGGAAGCCCTAGAAAAATGGCCTGTCCAGGTATTCAATAAATTACTACCAAGAATCTATATGATTATTGAAGAAATAAATAGAAGATTTGTAGGCGAAATTTACCAAAAGCATCCTAATGACCACGATAGAGTAAGAAGAATGTCTATTATTGAAGGCGGAATGGTTAAAATGGCACACCTTGCCATTGTAGGTTCTCACTCAGTTAACGGTGTTGCTACACTTCATACTGAAATATTAGTTAACAAAGAGTTAAGAGATTTCTCAGAATTCTATCCAAGAAAGTTTAACAACAAAACTAATGGTATAACTCATAGAAGATGGCTAATTCAATCCAACGAAGAATTAACAAGCTATATAACAAAATGTATTGGTGACAGTTGGAAAAAGAGACCAAAGGATTTAGCTCAATTTGCTGAGTTATCTAAAGATCCTTTAGTTAGAAAAAGGGTTGGAGAAATTAAACTTCATAACAAACAAATGTTAGCCGATATGGTAAAAAAAGATTACGATATAGATGTAGATCCAAATTCAATCTTTGATATACAAGTTAAAAGACTGCATGCTTATAAAAGACAAGTTCTTAACATACTGCATATAATGGATCTTTATAATAGGTTAAAAGATAATCCAGACCTTGATATATCTCCTAGAACTTACTTCTTTGGAGCGAAATCATCTCCAAGCTATCATCTTGCTAAGGAAACAATCAAGCTTATTAATACTGTAGCAGATAAAATCAATAATGATCCTTCAATAAAAGGTAAGCTAAAGGTTGTATTCTTAGAGAACTATAGAGTTTCTCTAGCTGAAAAAATAATAAAATGTGCCGATATCTCTGAACAAATATCAACAACAACCTTTGAGGCTTCTGGAACTGGCAATATGAAGTTCATGATGAACGGTGCATTAACTCTTGGTACTCTTGATGGAGCAAACGTTGAAATCCATGACGAAGTTGGCGATGAAAATATGTTTGTATTTGGAATGAGCAAAGATGAAGTTCTTAACTATTTAAAATACGGCGGCTATTCTCCAAGACATTTTTACAACACTAATTCTAGAATCAAGAGAGTTCTTGACCAATTAGTTGATGGTTCTTTAGGTGTCGCTACTACAGAATTTAGAAATATCCATAGTTCTCTTCTAGGTAGAGATGAATATTTTGTATTAAAAGACTTTGATAGTTATTGTGAAGCTCAAGAAAGAATAGACAAAGTTTTTAGAGATAAAGATAAATGGAACGAAATGTGCATAGTCAACATTGGAAAATCAGGGAGATTTTCTTCTGACAACACTATTACAGAATATTCAAGGGAGATTTGGAACACAAGCCCCAAGGAAATTCACTAGAATTTTATGTATGTATTTTGATTTGTTTAAATATATACGCTGTAAAAGTAAAATTACCTCTAAGACTCTATTTAACATTAAGAAATTACTATAAGTCATGACGTAACTTTAATGGATCATATATTTGAATTTCTATATAATAAAAAACGAGTTCAATTGAACTCGTTTTTTATTCATTTATCTTACACTATTCCTTGTGCAACCATAGCTTCTGCAACTTTTAAGAATCCTGCAATATTTGAACCTATTACAAGGTCTCTTCCATCAGCATAATCTACAGCACAAGCTTTAGAACTTACATATATGTTCTTCATGATGTTCTTTAATTTTGCATCTACTTCTTCTTTAGTCCATGATAATCTCATAGAGTTTTGGCTCATTTCTAAAGCTGAAGTTGCAACTCCACCAGCATTTGCTGCTTTTCCTGGAGCAAATAATGTTTTATTTCTTCTATATACTTCAATAGCATCAAGAGTTGAAGGCATGTTAGCACCTTCTCCTACAGCTATACATCCATTTTTAACCAATAATTCAGCACTTGCTTCATCAATTTCATTTTGAGTTGCACATGGAAGTGCTATATCACAAGGCACACTCCAAATATTTCCACCTTCATGATACTCTGCTTCTGGATGAACTGCTACATACTCTTTAATTCTCTTTCTTTCAACTTCTTTAAGTCTCTTAATTAATTCTAAATCTAATCCATTTTTATCATAGATATAACCATTTGAATCTGAACAAGCAACAACTTTTGCTCCAAGTTCTGTAGCTTTTTCAGTAGCATAAATTGCAACGTTACCTGAACCAGATACTACAACAGTCTTTCCTTGGAAGGATAATCCATTATCTTTTAACATTTCATCTACAAAATATACTAAACCATAGCCTGTAGCTTCTGTTCTTCCAAGACTACCTCCATAAGTAAGTCCTTTACCAGTAAGAACACCTGCTTCATTAGCATTACGGATTTTCTTGTATTGACCAAACATATAACCGATTTCTCTTCCACCAACACCGATATCTCCAGCAGGAACATCTGTATCTGGTCCTATATGTCTAGCTAACTCAGACATGAAACTTTGGCAGAATCTCATGATTTCTCTATCTGATTTTCCTTTTGGATCAAAATTTGATCCACCTTTTCCTCCACCTATAGGAAGACCAGTTAATGAGTTTTTAAATATTTGTTCAAAACCTAGGAATTTAATTATGCTAAGATTTACAGAAGGATGTAATCTAAGTCCACCCTTATATGGTCCGATAGCACTGTTAAATTGAACTCTATAGCCTTTGTTCACTTGAACCTTACCATTATCATCAACCCAAGGCACTCTGAACATTACTACTCTTTCAGGCTCGATTATTCTTTCTACCACGCCTTCTTCAATAAACTTAGGATTTTTTTCTAGTGCAGGTACTAGTGAAATTAAAACTTCTTTAGCAGCAGCCTGAAATTCAGTTTCACCTGGATTTTCCCTTTCTAGTTTTTCAATAATATCATTTATATATTTTTTGCAATCCATTAATAATTGCCCCCTTTGTAATATATCTACATATATAATTATACATTTCTATTTCCATAATTCAACCTATATTTTTATGATAATTTAAAAAATTTTCTCACAATTTGCATAATAATAATAACAAATCACCATTTGTATAATTATATTAATAATTATCAACAACTTCTAGCTTGATTTATGGTTTTTTCATTGTTTTTTTGTTATTTTTCCACAATTCTTCTTCTTCCAGACTTCTTTTTTTCTTTTCTTGTTCTCTAAAACACTGTGGCTGAAAACGTATAAACACACTTAAGTTTGTTCTTATAAACGCAAAAAGAACTATATTTTTTCCATTTTTTTATCCTCATATACCTATTTTATCTTCAAAATTTCTATGGCTTTTTTGTTGTTTTTCTACAATTCATTCCTTTTGAAGTTTCTTTCCTTATTTACTCATTCTAAGGTAATAAAATTGAAAACATATAAAAATGACAAAAAACTTTAACTGAAGTTTTTTGTCATTTTTGAAACCTCTAGTAAAGCCTTCTTAATATATATACACGTTTTGATATGCATTTATTCCTACTAAATTAAATATTGTGGATGTTTTAAAGGAAACTCCATTTTTATTCAATGTCGTATGATAATGGTATCATTCAAACCAGCGCTTATCATAAGTAGATACGGTGATATGCTTGTACCTGTATTGCTGTCTGAACTCAGATCCGTAGTAAGTCCTGGAGCGGCACATTGCACCGACATAACTGAATAAATCTGGACGAGAAAATCCTATATACAAGGATTCTCTGGCGCCCATTTAAAAAATAGTGATTCCAGTATTGTCTTTACCTTTTTTTATGGAATAATTCTTCTTCATATACGGCATAATTTCTTTGACAATCAAATTGATGAAATTATCATATGTAGTATTATCAGCCGCATCAAATCCCCTCCTAAAATCATACTGTATAGCACTGGCATATATATCTGGAAATACTACAATCATGTCTTTAGTTTGACCAGCTGCAATAATATTTACGATAATTTGGTAAAGTCTACGTTAAGCGTCACCTGAGTCAAGAAGTGCGTCTTCATTTCCCCAATATCAATATAGTACGTATAATATAGGATATTCCTTACTTTTGCTGTAACCTACCGACAAAAAAACATTTATCTCCTTATTCCTTTTACATCTGTTTGAGTAGAAAATTTTTTCATATTTATCGTGTGATACATTTGATTAATCTACTGTCGCGTTGCTTGGTTCTGCATCTACAATGGATGTGTTAACTGCTTTCACATATACTATTGAATCTATTTTCACATTAACCGCTTCAGAAAATCATGCAACTTTACCCAATATAAAAACTTTCAAATTAGCAAAATCAAGAGCATTAATCTTTCCATCACTATTTAAATCAGCATTTTCAGTATTTATATTAGTTGGGTTTCCAAGTAAATAACTTTTTAATAATGCATAATCTAGTGAATTAACTTTATCATCATCGTTAACATCACCAATTATTGTATTAGAATATTTAGTTTCTTCAAATGTCCACAATTGATTATTCTTACCTCCATAAGTCCACTGACATACCTTTGTACCCTCAGCAGTTTCAAAGTTATAATCATCTAATACTTTAGTTTGATTACTAGCCATAGTTGCAATTGCATATGCCCCCGCTGTTGACGGAGCTTTGATAGAAAACTTCTGTGCATTATTTGAATATGCATTGTAAATCTGAATATTTGTACCATCTTTATCTTCGCCATTGGCTACATCAACCATAAATTCACCTAATGCACTTTTTAAGGTTACATAACCATTGCCCACATTTTTCAGGTACCATTTTTGGCCAATAGCTCCTGAACCTGTACCAAGTTCAACATTTTGAGCTGCTTGTCCTATATTCTTTGCAACTTGAAGGTATTTCTGTGCATTAACATTTTTAATGCAATACCATCCATCGTTTAATGTTACGGTATTTCCCATTGTTGGTACTGTTGGTGTTGTTGGCGCTGTCACTGTTGCATCTCCGAAATCACCTGATACAACAAAATTGTCCAAATACAATGTGCTAGCTAAAGTTGCCGTTGCTTTCACTTCTACCTTGTTATCACCTTTGTTCAATGAAATGGACTGTTTTATGGTTTTCCAATCACTGAGGGACGCTCCCTTAGAAAGAGAGAGAGTCTTTACCTTAGTTCCATTTACATACAAATCAACACAATTGATGTCAGAAGTAACAGCATAGCGAAGTGTCCAATCAAAGCTACCAGCTTTGGTGGTTGTTACTGTATCCTTAACCGCAGCCGTGGATTTTGTACCAAATTTCATAAAGCCCTGTCCCCAGTAGCCTGTAATTCCACTACTGCATCCATTTGCTACATTACCCTCAACATTCTTAGTATCAAAGAATTCGCCTTCGTATTGACGAGTACCAGTATAAAAAGAAGCACTTGCTGGCTTAGTCACTGTAGCAGTTGAATAGTTTTTCAAACGATTGGTTTCTGCACCAGAGCAATTAACAGTCAAATCAAGTGGGCCATTATGCTGAACAGTCAGCGTATAAGTGCCATCGCTACTCAAACTTCCAGAAACGATACTTTTCGCCTGATTGACCCCTCTGTCCTTATATGTAAAAGTAGGGTTAGAAGTACAGCCATAAAATTTGAAAGTATTTGTTTTCAGTGTTGTCTTATTGTCCTCATCATAGTTATTGAGGTAGATATTAATATGATCACTGTATTCATTAATCAAACCCGATGCATATTCAGAGTAGGTAACCTCCATCTGCTTACAGGTGTTGTACTTCAAAGCTAGATAGCCACCTGCTGCAGTACCAATTTTATTCGGATTATATGTCACCCATGTATTCTCATATCTTCCCGCATAGCAATTTCCCGAATATTCTGATGGAAATAGCTTATTAAATTCATTTTGTTTAGCGGCAATAGTTGTCCATCTAGAGGAAAGCTGAGATTGTCTTAGCTGCACATCAAATGATTTTGCCAACTCATCATTAAGTGCATATACAGTAGGAATTGTAGGATATCGTCCAGTGCTTTTGTATAGATTGGTATTATCCTTGAGATTTCCATCACCAGGCATTCTATATAAGCCCTCAAATAAAGTCGCATAAGTGCTATATTTGTTATGGTCGTCACCAGTAGTATTATCCTGAATCACTACAACCTTTGTACGGTCAATTACTTCCTGACGGGTTGGGATTTTTATGGTTCCGCTAATTACCTTACGAAATACATCAAGAAAATCATTCTGGTACTGGTCATGCATTGCCCATGAACGCACATTGTAGCCCTCGCTATCCTTAACGCCCCCAACTTCTTTGAAATCATCTGCCCATATAAGTTCTGGTCCATCAATTATCGTAGCACCATTGAAGGCCATTCTTTCAAGAACAATCGGAAGACCTGTGGATACTCTGTATTGATTTTTCGAAGAAAGTGGTTTATCATCTGCTGAGCGATCAGTCCAGCCTGTTTCATCGTATCTTACTCCAAAATTACCACAGTTACCAGAAAGATAGGCTCCAAGCACTTCACTTTCTACATCCTCAATAAAGCTACCTTGTGTGTATTTTTCTTCAAGGATATAGTTTTCAGAATATAGACTGCACGCTTCTCTCCATTCAGTACACTTTTTTAGCATTGCAATTGGATTCAGCGGCGAGCTCCACTGATTTGCACACCAACTGATGTTGAGATATCCACCGTATTTGTTACATAATTTCAGAAGTCCTGCAAAATGCTGATAACGTTGGAGAGGCGTTACAGGAAAATCTTCAGATTGAAACCCCCAAAATTGTTCGCTGTAGTTATAGCCGATAAAACTTGGATAATCTCTGAAAAACTCTGCAAAAAGCGTATTTTCAAAATCATAGTTGGCAGAATAATCAGGGAAGTGACACTGTCCACCACTTGAAGGTTGAATCATTGTCCACACACCTTTATCAGAGCATGTTTTTAGCCATGACTTTGCAGTTTGATATCCATCTTGAACCATTAACCATTTATTGTTTGTACTGTCCCAGTTAATGGAGAGGGAAATGTTGAATACAACATATGGCAAAATATCCTCCGGAATTAAGTCAATTATTTTTGCTGGATCCGCGTAATTCCATGTGTCAATATGTACAATCAGCATTGGTTGTTCCGATGACACAGGGCGTCGCAGATTACTTGTTGTGGCAGCATAAGCTGTAAGTGGTGTAATGTTCAATGACTGATTCGCCAATGCTTCAATTCCACCTAAAATGCCAGATTTATTAGCACCTGACTTTCCTTCAAAGGGAAGGAAAGAAATCATGCTGATCATCATTACTGCAGATATCAGCATAGCAAAGAATCTTTTGATCTTCATAAAATTCACCTCATTAATTTATAGACTAAGTCTAAATATACTTTATTTTTAGATATTTTTTTGTATCGTTTCCAGTAAGCTTATATTGAATCTTGTCTTAAAATCCTCATGTCAAAATAAACTTATGGTTTTAATGTATGTACCTGCATAAGTAAATGTGCTCATAAGACCACCTCTTTTGTAATCGTTTTCAAACCAAGACACACTTTCATTTAGCTATGCACAGATAAAATTATAGCAGTACAACTGTTAACATTTCTTAGTTACTCTCACCCCCATAAAATAGTATTCTCTCTCTCATCTTAAATAAATAATCTAAAAAAACATTGATTTCGCCTATCTCCCCCTACTCCATTTCTTTGATTTGTTATTTTATATGAACATTGATCTTTTCAGTTTAATTAAATGCAATAACTTAACCATAAGTAATTACTTATCAAAAATAGAAAAGAAACAATGAACACAGCTCCTATAGATGATAGTATCATCACGTTACTACAAATCTAGTATTTATATATATTCATAAACGTTTACACAGACAGTAGTGTTTATCCCTATTATGCGAAAGAAATCTTGATAATACTTACATATATCCAATTTATTTCTCTATATTTAAATGTTAATTTAAAATTCCATAATTTTATACTTACTTTAGTAATCATCTTTTATATGCCTTAAGTAATATATTCTATAATATAGATACGCTAGTATACCTAACTGGAGTGCTCTAATTAAAATGGACATAAAAAAACTCCCTCGATTCCTCAGGGGAGTAAGTTCCGCTGACTAAATCGAAGATTTAGAGCATTCCTTAAAGGAAACTCCTCCTCGATTCCTCGGAGGAGTAAGTTCCGCTAGCTAAATCGAAGATTTAGAGCGTCACTTATGTTAATATTTCTACGCCGGTTTCTGTTACTAGGACTGTGTGTTCCCACTGTGCGGTTAATGAACCGTCATCTGTTACTACCGTCCACTCATCGTCTAGGATAGCTATGTCTGGTGCTCCTTGGTTGATCATTGGTTCTATAGTAAAAGTCATTCCTGGTACCATAACCATTCCTTCTCCTGGTTTTCCTACATGGGGTACAAATGGATCTTCATGAAATCCTAGTCCTATTCCATGCCCTCCAAATTCAACTACAACAGAATATCCGTTAGCTTCTGCATGGCTTTGAATTGCATTGGCCATATCGCCTAATGTGTTATATGGTTTAACAGCCTCTATACCTTTATATAAACACTCTTTTGATACTCTAACTAGTCTTTGTGCTTCTTCTGAAACCTCTCCGATCAAGTACATTCTACTAGCATCGGAATAGTATCCATCTAATATTGTAGATACATCCACATTGACTATATCTCCATTTAAGAGCTTTTCCTCTTTATTTGGAATTCCATGACATACTATATCATTCCTAGACACACATACACTCTTAGGATATCCATCATAATTTAAATCTGCTGGGATCCCACCATGTTCTATAGTGTAGTTATAGACAAGAATATCTATTTCCTCTGTTGACATTCCTTCTTTTATTTTTTCTTCAACTAAATCAAGTATTCCAGTTGTTATCTTTGCACTTTTTCTCATTCCTTCGATTTGTTCTGGTGTTTTTATTATATTTCTTGGTGGTATTTCATAACCAACCTTCTCCATCTCTTCCAACTTCAAATCCATATCGATGTGACACTTTTTATACTTCTTTCCAGATCCACACCAGCACTCATCGTTTCTATTTAATTTCATCTGTTTTTATCTCCTTATTTCATTATCTAAACCCATCCTTGAAAAAAGCTTTTAGCTCTTTCAAAAAAGGTGTTTTTCCCTTTATTTCTTGATTGACTACTACTTACATTCTTATTATAAGTATACTCCTTATAATCATTTGTTTCATCTATATTTTTGGGAGCTTTCGGAGTATCAAAACAAGTTCTTCCTTCCGTTTCATACTCTTTATTATCTTTAGTATATATAACTTTGATTAAGTAGCCATAGGTTTTTCCGTTTTCAACTTGATAGTCTATAACTTCCATTGCTTTTGTTTTAGCTATAAGCTGACCATCACCTCTAAACATAGGGATATCTCCTTCTTTCTTCCACACTTCTATGTAATGAGGAATAGTTGGATTTTTCCAATAAACCTTAATGTATCGATCTCCAACCTTAGTCAAGACATCATAAACCTCATGTTTGTAACTTTGCGTTTCAGTATTTTCCTTACCTCTATTTTCAGCCTTAGTATAATTACTTTTATTCTGTTTATAAATTAAAGGATCTTTTGTAACTTCAATAAAATCCTCATTATACTTATATCCATCTGCTTTATTTTTAGTTGCTTCTACTTGATTTTTTTCAGCGTTTTTCTCCATATATCCTTTGCTGTTTATCTCTTCTCCAACTAGAAGACAAACTTTATTTCTTATACAATATCCTAGGATATAATCCTTTGCTTCTTCCTTTAAAAATCCATCTTCTATAATAATTTCTTTAATAATAGAATATTCATTTTCATATATTACCCTTTTAACAGCGCATATATCTAAAATTTCATCTATGTAATTAAGCTTCTCTTTTCTTAATATTTGATCATATTCTTCCTTTGTACTTCTTGTTTTAAAGACTATTTTGCAAAGTCCGTGAAGTTCTCCCTTTGCTGTAGCCTTCATATCTTTTTTCCCAATACGTCTTATCTCCTCATAAATCCTAGCATTTGCTTCTTGAAGCTCTACTATTGTAGCAGTATTTTTCATATTCAAAAAGTTATATAATGAAGTAATATTGAGAATATCTAAATTTACTCTTATCTTTTTATAAAGCAATGGCTCAACAAAACTATGCTTTCTCGGTGCTTCTTTTAGATGGATTTTAGTCTTTGCTAAAACAAAACTTCTTCCCAGCTCCGGATATCTCGAAACTATACTTTCAAATTCTTCATAGGTAATATATCCCTTTGCTGATAACACTGATATAGTTCTACTTAAGCGTATTTTTGCATCTCTTAATATCTTATCCCTTTGTATTTTTGCCTCCTTGACATACTTTAATCGTTCTTCTTTATTTCCGAGCATTATTTTCTGTATCTCTGGAAGCTTCTCCAAAAATAACTTTGCTTCGAAACTTTTACTAGGATGATTAATCATAGACGACCAATATGCTCTTTTTACTTCAATGGCTTTTTTTATCTTTTCTTCATCCTCTTCAACAGGTTCAAAGGAAAGACCAAGAAGGGTAAAATAATTTAAGTTCTTCATACGCCCCCCTAAAATAAATTGCTAAAGTTTCTGACTAAATTCTTTTAAAATGTATTGATATATTTGTTCCACAACCTTATCTTCTATAACTGTATTATTCCATATTTCTTGTGCTTTTATCGCCTGTCCTACAAGCATATATAATCCATTAACCGTTTTTAATCCTGCTTCCCTAGCATGCCTTAAAAATAAAGTTTCCATTGGATTGAATATTAAATCAACAGCTACTTTAAACTTAGATAAAATTTCTTTATCTACAGGCGAATTCTCTACCTTAGGAAACATTCCTACTGGTGTGGTATTTACTACTACATCCATGGATCCACACAAGGCTAATTCTTCATAGGTTATACATCCATCTTTCTTCTCTCTGCTAACTAGTACAATTTCCTTTGCACCCTTATCCCTAAAATAGCAAATAACGCTATTTGCTGAACCACCTGTTCCAAGAACTGCAACAGTCTTTCCTTCTACTGAAACTCCAAAAGCATCAAGCATCATTCCAAAGCCATAGTAATCTGTATTATATCCAAAAACTTTATTATCCTTAAAATGAACAGTATTAACTGCCCCTATTGTCTCAGCTTCTTTTGAAATCCAATCTAAATGCTCAATTACATCTATCTTATAAGGAATAGTAACATTTATGCCCTTAAATCCTAAAAGTTTAAAAGCTTTTACTGCATCACATACTTGATTCCTTTCAAGTTCATATAAATCATAATGCCCTTTTACTCCCAAGTGGTCTATTATTCTTTCATGTATTTGAGGTGAAAGACTATGTCCTAGCTTTTCTCCTATTAATCCATATAAATGTTTTTCCATTTTAGCATCTCCTTTTTATCGATTATATACCTATATAATAACTGATAAAAACCTTACAATGCTATAATTTATCATATTTTATAATCTATATTTCATTATTTTTTATAATAATAGTCATCGGATAAATAATTCCTGTTTAAGCAGTCCTATATCCGTTTCAACATTCTTAATCTTTAAAGAAAGTACTTTTCCCGTCTCTCTTTGGTATGCTCTTAAATTAATTATCTCTTCTTCCGTATAACTATATTCAATATCTATAATTGCCCCATCTTCAGTAATATGCTTTATGTCAGTAAAAATATACTTTCCTACGATAGTACATCTTTGTAGACTTTCATTATCCCCTTGAAGTACATATATTTCTATGTAATTATTTTGATGCTTTTTTGTGGCTAACTTATAACTTTTTCTTACTACTACAGGTATTCTAGTATCTTTAGGTATAACTATTTTATTTATAAGCTTGTTTCCCTCTTCATTTACAGATATTATTCCTATACCGTGAACAGCAGCTGAAATAACTTTTCTTCCTGTAGGAATAGTCTTAACCTTCCATGGTAAATGTGTACTCCCATGAATAGCTGCCCCTATAGCTACTGATTCCTTTAGGTTGCAAAACACCTTTGAAATCTTACCAAAAAGCTTATTAATTCCGTCCATAACCATGGGCATTTTAGAGCCACAGCCTACTAAAATCACTTCATTTACATCTTTTATCGAAAAATTCGCATTAGAAAAAATTTTTTTTGTTAGAATAAGGGTCCTATTAAGTAAATCTTCTGTAAGCCTTTCAAAGTCCTGTCTAGTTATTTTATAGCAACCTTTTTCACCGGCATAACTAAGGTTGACTTCAACAGAATTTCTTATAGTTAACTGCTTTTTTATTTTTTCTGCTTTTATCAAAAGATCTCTATAAAAGTCAAGGCTGTCCAAAAGCCAAATTCCATGATCCTCGTTAAATTTATGTACAAGATAAAGAGCTATCCTTTCATCCCATTCATTGCTTCCTAGATCCGTAGTTCCTTCTGTTGCTAGTATTTCTATATTCTTTAAAGTAATATTTACAAGAGCTACTTCAAATGTACCAGCACCCAAATCATATATTAAAATCTTTTTATTTCTTTGAAAGGTTTTAATGCTATATGCAATCGCCGTAGCAGTAGTTTCATTTAATAATTTTACACTTTGAAATCCAGCATTTTTACTGGCTTTTATTATAGCTTCTCTTTGAAAGCTTTTATACTTTCCAGGCACCGTTATTACAACTTTGCTTATTTCAGTGTTTAGTCTAAGCTCCGCATCTTCCTTTAACTTTTTTATAACTAATGAGAAAAACTCTTCTGCTTTATATTGCTTTCCATTATGTTGTTCCTTAAAATACTGATTTCCAATATTCCGCTTAAAAGAAAAAGCTATATTCCCTTCGCCCAATACTTGAAGTTCCTTTGCTTCATCTCCAACAACCATATCATCATTATCAAAGTAAATGACAGAGGGGGTGTTTACTTTACCTTCTTTATTCCTTAATACCATAACTTGGCCAATACTATTAGCTACAGCCATAACTGCATTATTTGTACCAAAGTCTATTCCTAAACTATATTTCAAAGTATTCCCCTCCATCATTGTTACTTTCTATGATACTATTATATTTTTACTTCTTTCTTTAGCTTCAACTAATTCATCTCCAGAAATAACGCAGGTAGTCTCTATAGCAATTTCTACATTCTTATTATCCCGAGTTTCTCTGGCCCTCATTTCTAATCTTCCATCCTCATTTAAAGTAAATGTTATTAATATAGGTGAGTTATAAGGAAGTCCTGGTGGTAGACTTAATTCTGCCACACCTATCTCCTGAGCTAATTCTAGTTCTATTACTGATTCTGATACTTCACTTTCCATTATTCTTATAAGGGCACTTTCTTGTCCTTCTTCATTTGTTCCATATCCTTTTGTAACTTCACATGGTACTGTTGAATTCTTAAATATTAAATTAGATACTATTTCATTTCCCTTACTATCAATAGCAACTACTCCAAAACTCTTACTTACAACGTTGCTAATTTCTATATTAGCCCCTTTAACTGCTGCAAGCTTAAATCCTGTGTCATCAGCTATATCTTGAAGAACTCTCTCTAATATATCATCATCAATATTATTTTCTTCAAGATTACTTCTTACTTCCTCAAAAGATTCACCGCTGTCTTCAGCTATTCTTCTTATAAGTTCATCATTTATAGATAATTTATTCCCATATAAAGCAGCTCCCTTTGCAACTGCTTCATCTGGATCAAACAATCGTGGTTCTATATTAAATTCTCTATATATCGCCTCTCTTACAACAGGCATTCTACTTGACCCACCAACCAATACTATTTCATCAAAAGAATAGTAACCTTTCTCTTTAGCCTCTTCTAGCATTTCATGAGTTAAACTCATTGTTCTTTCTAACAAGTCATATGTTAAGTCTTGAAAAACCTCTCTAGTCAAACTAATTTTAGCTTTCTCTCCATTATAGTTAACAGAAATAGGTACCATTTCTCTCGTAGACAATATCTTTTTAGCTCTCTCAGCGCTATTTTGAAGTTCTTGAGCTGTTTCCAAGTCACTTAGTATATCTTCATTAATTCCAGTTTGCTCAACGAATTGTTCTTGAAGATAACAAATTATTCTATCATCAAAATCTTTACCACCTAGGTTATGATCTCCGCCAGTACATATAACTCTTATCGAATCTTGCTTTATGTCTATCATCGATATATCAAAAGTACCACCACCAAGATCATAAACAAGTACCACTTTATCCTCACCATTTTCAAGGCCATAAGCTAAAGCAGCAGAAGTAGGTTCATTCAAAATTTGTCTAACATTAAGCCCAGCTATTTCTCCAGCTATTTTTGTAGCTTCCCTTTCATTAATACCGAAATATGCAGGACAAGTTATTACTACATCGTGTATTTCTTCTCCTAGAGCTTCTTCCGCATCTCCTACAAGCTTTCTTAGAACAAATGCTGAAAGTTCTTCTGGCTTATATTCATTTTCTTCATCATACTTAAATACAAATTCTCCGTTGCCCATATTTCTCTTGATAAATGATACAACTCTATCTGGATACAACTTTGCACTTTCTTTTGCAACACTTCCCACGATAATCTTGTCTTCATCAAAGAAAACGACAGAAGGGGTTGTTCTCTCATTTTCAGCATTAGCAACAACAACAGGCTTTCCAAATTCATCCACATACGATATGCATGAATATGTAGTCCCTAAATCAATCCCATAAATCTTATCCATTAATCATTCCTCCATTATTTTAATTTGTCTCTACGCCATTCTCTTCAACAGAACTGTTATACTTGTAAATATCTACCAGTTCTTTTTTTAGTATTTTATTTTCCCATCGATATCCTTGCCTTATGGATTTTGCAATGGTATTGTGCATTAACTTATCATTAATTTCCACTAGCTTATTGATAGTATGAATATTACCATCAAAAATTTTTCCTAGGCTTTCATAGCTTTCTATACCTTGTCTATATAAAATATTACTAATTTCCTCTGAATAGTCCTCAATGGTCTTTAAAAGCTTTTCTGGACTAAGTTCAGATATTTCCTTACGCTTTAGTTGCTGTACTCTTTTTTTATTAGCTTCAATTTCAAAAATCATATCCTCTATCATCGGGGTTATGGATTTTATCAAGAGATTCTCCCTATACCCTCTCAGTTCCTTATATAATTTGTCTATTTGTTCATCTTTCTTTACATCATATTTAAGCTTGCTATTAAATTCTCTCATCAGTAGCTTTAACTGTTTATCAACGCTTTCAAATCCATCATTAATTACATCAAGTAATGAAATAGACGAATAAAGCTCTTCTTCCTCCTCTTCATTAATAAACAAAGGGTCATTTTCTCTTTCTTGTATTGGTAAATCTCTATTTTCTTCCATGGCCCCTCCTTACACATATTGCCTACAACTATTTATTATGATAAAACCCTGAAAAATATGAGTAAAATAAAAAACACTTAATCTAAGCCAAAGATAACTTTCGCTTAATTAAGTGTTTTAAAATGTCCTATTTCTTCATCATTTTATCTAATGTATCTTTAAAAGTATTCTTATTAAATGCCATCATATTTTCTTCGCCAACACTTTTAGGAACTATAACTACTCCGACACCTTTTTTATCGATATAATTTCTGTAGGTAGCTTCCCTCAATATACCTTCGACACCTTTTACCTTTATAAGAATATTTTCTTTTACTTCTGCAATAGCTTCAAAAATATCCTTTTCTGTTTCTATAATTCTATTATTTATCTCTAATATTACATCTCCACTTTTAATACCCATTTTTTTTGCTGGTGAACCTTCTGCTACATCTAGCACAACAATCCCCTCATTATTGGATACAAACTTAGGCTTACCATTTATCTCTTTTAATGATTGATACAACAACATACCTTCATGTAGTACTGGCATTATTATAAGAAGTGCCCCTTGAAGAAAGAAATTATTTTTGCTTATTTGAGCTAATATAAGCATCACTGTTCCATATCCAATTACATATGCTCCGGAACTAACAGCTTTAGCTTTTTTACCTTTGGTAAAAGTAATTGCATTATATCCTATGGCACCATAAAATATGCTAAAACCTAGAACTGCTAAAGAAAGCAACGAAATTGGTTCTGAAGCTACAGTACTCCACCACTGAGGAATTGCATTTATCTTATGAGTAAAAACAAAAGCTCCATTAGACTGAAAGAAAATCAATGCTATAGGCATAGCCCAATATCTTTTAAGAGCAAAGCCACCTATTATATTATTATCCTTATGTGTGAATACAGGTATCGCTCCTGAACTACCATCAATTGTTATAAGTATTCCCTCTACAATATGAAGAATTGCAACTAATGATACTAATGACACTATATTTAAATTAAAAATATCAAAGCCTAAAACCTTAGCGATTAATGATATTATCCCTAAAACAGCACCAGAATAAGAAAAACATATAAATCTTGGTTTTATAAGCATTAATAATAGGGATATAAGTAAAATCAGCTCTATATAACTATCTACCGAAAAAGTTATACCAAGAGCAGCCAAAATAAGACTGACCAATAAACCGCCAAATATTCCATAGACCATTTGAGATGCAGTAAGTTCTATAGCTCCTTTATTAGCATTCCCAATAATAACCTTCTGGGTTGCTACAATATTAAGATTCCTTTTGAAAAAAACTAAAGAAATCACTATTAACACTAATGCATAGGGATACTTAACTATTGCTCCAGAAACGGCCGTTAATGTTTCAAAAAAAACGTTCATAATAACTAAAAACTCCTCTTTACTATCACTTAATCTTTGTTTTCAAAATCTCTAATCCTTTAATGAACTGAGGATCTTCATTTCTATTATACTCTTTTGCCATAAGCTCCTTTGGATATTCCACTTCCACGTCTGGTTTTATACCTATCTTGTGTATGTTTATTCCATTTGGCGTATAATATTTTGAAGTGGTAATCTTAATAGCAGTATCTCCCTCAGTTTCATATATTGATTGTACAATACCTTTACCAAAAGTCGTTGTTCCAACTATGATTCCTTTTCCATAATCCTTTATTACTCCTGTAAACACCTCAGAAGCAGACGCACTACCCCCATTTACAAGCAATACCAGCGGCATATTGAAAACGTCACTATCTTCTGCCTTATATTCTTTCTTGTCATCATATTTATCAACAGTATAAGTTATAATATCGCCTTTTTCCACAAAATTATCAGATATTTTTAATACCTCTGATAGAAGTCCTCCTGGATTATCTCTTAAATCAATGATAAGTCCTCTCATTCCTTGATCTGAAAGCTCTTTAATATATGTTTTAAAGGTTTGTGAGCAATTTGTATCAAATTCTTTTAATGTTATGTACCCTATATCATCCTCTAACATCTCTTTCGTTACAACAGTTCTTTCTAATCTTGATGCTCTAAGAGTAAGATTTAGCTCTTCATTACCATTTCTTATAATCTTAACTGAGATATCCTCATTTTGCTTCTGCAGAATCTCAATCGCTTGGCTTTTTTCTGTATATGTAACTGTAATTCCGTTAACTTCTTTAAGTATGTCTTCGCTTTTAATACCTGCTTTCTCAGCAGGAGAATCCTCCATAACAGAAAGAATCTTTATTTCATCCTTTTCATTAGCTGCTATTGTTACACCAATTCCTGTATATACCCCTTCAGTTTGTTCTTTAAATTTTTTATATTCTTCTTTGTTCATATATGTAGTATAAGGATCCTTAAGAGCAGACGTCATAGCTTTAATTGATGCTTCAACCATCTTTTCTTCATCCATATCACCAGCATATCTAGTGTCTATTATATTCTTTATTTTAATCAATTGCTGAAAATCTATGTAATTCTTATAATCTTTCCCGTTAAGAGTTACTGTTCCATTAGGCAGCTTTATTGGTATATAAATAGCAATTAGAAATGTACACATATTGGTGATTATTAAACTTGCAATTACTAAAGATTTAATTTTTCTATTCTTCATTTTTTCACCCCAGTTCTATATTATTTATTGAAATCGATTTAATTTTTATGATACTTAAACTATCCTTTAACTATAGAAATTAACAGATAAATTGAACTTTATGTATTAACTCATATATATTCTAGCTATTCTATTATTATATCATTTAAGTGTATGTTGTATCCAAGTGAAAGATTATATTTTTGTTTAAGCATACTTCTAAAAGTTCTTAATATGAACAAAAATAGAAGTTATTGTATGTAATTTTCTACAGCAACTCCTATAATCTTACCTATTGTTCATATATAGACTTTCTCTTACTTACACTCTCTACCATTGACCCGAGATTATAAAATCCTGCTATTATATAGTTAATTACTATCGAAGAAGCTAAAGATAAAATTAATAACCAAATTACAATCAACACTGACAACTTAGGCATAAAAACAAGCTTTTGATAATAATGATAAGCAAAGAAGGTATGTGTAAGCCAAATATTTGTTGAGTGCTTTCCTAAAACAAGAAATACCTTCTTAAACTTCGTACTGAAAATCAAATTAGTACAAAATAATATAAAAAATGGTGCTATTATAAAATCAATGTAGGTAGAATAAGCTCTTCCAATTAAAATAAATTCCCTTGAAACAACTATCCTAATAAATGCAATAATTAAAATTCCTATAATGCAAATAAACTTGTTACTGATCCTTATTCTATCTAAAAACTTATTTGCAGCCTTAAAGAAATCCAATTTTGCTATCAATGCCCCTGTACAGAATACAATTTGCCAATACATTAAATTCGTTATATCCGCAATCAATAGCTCATTTTTTATATGAAGTGGTTGGAAAATAATATTGTTTAATAAACTTGGATATATCGATACAAAATATAAAAACAAACTTAAGACAAATGAACCTATAGTGCTTTTCTTCACTATATACTTTACTATAGGGAAGATTAATACTAATTCTATATATACTTTAACAACCCACCACTCATCACTATAGCTATTCCTCAAAATAAAGAAATTTTCCAAGAATATCTTTAGATCCCAATGATATCTAGAGTTACTTTCAAACCAAATTAATCCAACTGGTATGAATATAACAAATACAACCCAATAATTAATTAAGAAATTAAATACTCTTTGAATTGAATCCTTAAATGTGAATTGCTGCTTTTTTGTATATATTACATACAAACCATATCCACTCAAAAGAAAATAGATAGCAACACATATCTTTCCAAAGTCAGCAAACCAATATTCAAAATTAATCTTCCAAAAAGGCACCACCGATATATATGATACATTTTGAATTCTCTCAGGAACTCTAAAAAGGTGATGTATTATCATTAGTACAATTGCAACCCCTTTTGCAATTGATGTGTGTTCCTTTGTAAATGTATAAACTTTTTTCTTCATGTAATCAACTTCCCTATACCTGATTTTATTAAACAAAACCGTAAAAAAGAAAAACTGTCTCATTTTACATGCATGAGACAGTCCTTTTAACACTTACACCTTCTGAAAAACACTATACGTGTAAGAATTTCCTCATTGATATGATACTTGCAACAGCTCCTAAAGCTATACCAAATAAAGTGAATATAGGTAAAATATTGGTTAGTATATATGTTGGTTCTATTAAAGCTCCTGCTAAAACAGCACTTGATACTTTATTGTATAAAACAGAATATCCAGCAAATAAGATTATTACAGAAATGATATCTCCTAAAAAGCCAAGTATCATTCCTTCAATTAAAAATGGCCATCTTATAAACCAGTCAGTAGCTCCAATATTTTTCATTATAGCGATTTCTCTTCTTCTAGAAAAAACCGTAAGCTTTATAGTATTAGCGATTAAGAATAAAGAAACAGCAAATAAGACAACTGACAAGCCTAACAAGATCCACATAGTAACCTTCTTAAAGCTTTCAAACTTACCTACAGTATCATCGCCTTCTTTAATGGATTCCACTCCATCCATGTCAGCAACAGCATCTTTTAGTTCATTAAGTTGCTCTGTACTACCAACATTTACAGAAAAAGAGGCTGGAAATACATCTGCATCTTCAAGACCTATCAACATATCTTTACTGTTACCCATCATCTCTTCCATTTTTTTATAAGCTTCGTCTTTAGATATGTAGGTAATCTCTTTTATTCCTTCTATATCTTCAATTTTAGATTTAATACTACTTTGCTGCGCTTCTGTTATATCAGTCTTCAAATAAACTTGAATATCTAATTTACCTTGAAGTCCAACAAACGCCTTGTCCACTGTTCTAGAAATAACCATAAAACATCCTAATATAACTAATGTCAATGCAACAGTTAATATAGATGCTATTGTTAATGTTCTATTTCTTCTAAGACTTCTTAATGCATCGTTACAAAATAATTTTATAGAATTATTCTTCATTGCTATACATACCCCTTTGTTCGTCTCTTGCTATTTTTCCTTTTTCAATAGCTATAACTCTTTTTTTCATAGAGTCAACTATATCCTTTGCGTGAGTCGCCATAAGGATTGTAGTACCACCCTTATTAATATCCTTAAGCAGTTCCATAATCTCAATAGCTGTTTGAGGATCTAAGTTTCCAGTTGGTTCGTCAGCAATTATTACTGATGGATTATTAACAATAGCTCTTGCTATGGCTATTCTTTGCTGTTCACCACCAGAAAGTTCTCCTGGATAGCTCTTATACTTTTTATTCAAACCTACTAGCCCTAACGCTACAGGTACTTTTTTCTTAATTTCTCTTTCACTAGCCTCTACAACTCTCATAGCAAAAGCAACATTTTCATAAACATTTAGCGTAGGAATTAACCTAAAGTCTTGGAATACCATTCCAATCTTTCTTCTATGATAAGGAATTTCCTTATGAATAATATTTGTTATATCTTCATTATTAAAAATCAACTTTCCACTAGTTGGATTAATTTCTTTCATTAAAAGTTTTATAAATGTAGATTTTCCGGCTCCACTGGGTCCTACTAAAAATACAAACTCGCCCTTTTCAATCTTTAAATTTATATTCGATAAAGCAGGTGCATTATTCCCGTAAATCTTTGAAACATTCTTAAACTCTATCATTTGCACAACTCCTTATTCGTTTTTTCATTGATTATAACACATAACAACAAAAAATTAAAATTTTTTCCCAGATTAATACTTTATTGTCATATGATACTCCTCTGATACTCCTATATAAGTATATATTATTACATGATAATTTTCCATAGTCAACTAAGTATATTTTTCAAATCTCACTTAGTACTGGCTTATTAATGAAGTTGTGCAATAATAATACCTTAAAATCTAATATCCTTAAATTATTCTTCTAAAAGATTTTTAAACCCTTCTCCTAATACTTCATGAGAATCTGATACGTTGATAAAAGCGTATCTATCTATCTCTCTTACATATTCCTTTAACTTTATCAATTCTTTTCTCCCCAAAACAGTATAGATTAATTCTGTTTCTTTTCCAGTATAACCACCTTTGGCTGATATAATGGTGCAACCTCTATCTAAATCCTTTAAAATAAACTCCTTTATTTTAATTTTTTCTTTACTCACTATTATTATTTGTTTAGAGATATTTAGTCCTTCTATTGTTTTATCTATTATAGATCCATTTAATATAACCCCTAAAACAGCAACTAACCCTTGATCAAATCCTAAGGTTATCCCCGCTACGATAGTTACTATCAAATCCACCATCAGTAAAGATTTTCCCATATCTATGTGCAAATACTTGTTTATTATCTTGGCAATGATATCAGTTCCACCTGTTGAAGCATTTTGATTGAACACAATCCCCATACCAATTCCAGAAATAATAGTACCAAAAATAGTCGCTAACAAAAGATCATTTGTAAGTGCAACATTATACGGAAAAATATAATCTAAAACCCACGTAAAACCAGCTAAAGATATACTTGCAAAAAGAGAAATTCCACCAAAATTCTTTCCCAATATAATAAATGCTATTAAGAATAACCCCATATCCATAACAAGCATAAAAGCTCCTACTGGAATATTACTGAAAAAATTATTTAAAATAATTGCTATACCAGAGATTCCACCTGCAGCAATTTTATTTGGAGCTAAAAAAAACTTAATCGATATTGATACAATTATTACTCCTATAATAGTTTTAAGAATTCTCATCGTTTGTTTTTTTATCTTATCATTCACTTTGAATTTCCTCCTTGTAAAATATAAATCTAATATTATTATTTGCAATAACTTTTTCAATAAACTAAAAAAGCAGTAGTATCTCCTAAAATTAACTTTAGGAGATACTACTGCATATTTTCTTATTGTTTTTGTAATATTTAATTGCAAATCATCCAAACTATTTGCTAGCTATTCCAGCTTTTACTGCATCAATGATTTCCTTGCTAGTTAATCCGTACTTAATAATCAACTTATCAGGAGTACCACTTTCTCCGAAAGTATCTTTTATTCCTACCTTTTTAACCATTACAGGATGATTTTCTGCTACAACTTCTGCTACTGCTGATCCAAGACCGCCTAAAACAGTATGTTCTTCAGCAGTTACAATTAATCCAGTCTCTTTTGCAGCTTTTATTATAGCTTCTGAATCAATTGGTTTGATTGTATGTATATTTAATACTCTTACATTAATACCTTCTTCTTTAAGCTTTTCATAAGCTTCTAAAGCAGCATCTACCATTATTCCTGTTGCAATTATAGTAGCATCTGTTCCTTCTTTTAATGTAACAGCCTTTCCAATTTCAAATTTATAACCTTCAAAATCATTTATAGTGTTAACAGCCATTCTACCAAGTCTTACGTAGCATGGTCCTTGATATTCAGCTACTGCCTTTATAGCTGCTTCTGTTTCTACACCATCACTTGGTGATAATACTACCATACCTGGTATAGTTCTCATAAGTGCTAAATCTTCAATAGATTGGTGTGAAGCTCCATCTTCTCCTACAGTTAAGCCCGCATGAGTAGCACAAATCTTAACATTTAGGTGAGGATATCCTATTGAGTTTCTTATTTGCTCAAAAGCTCTTCCTGCAGCGAACATAGCAAAAGTACTTGCAAAAACGGTTTTACCACAAGCTGCAAGTCCAGCAGCAACACTCATCATGTTACCTTCTGCAATACCGATGTTTATGAATCTATCAGGGCATTCCTTTTTAAAATCAGCTGTTTTAGTTGATTTTGATAAATCGGCATCTAATACAACTACATTACTATTTACTTTACCTAATTCTGCTAAAGCTTTACCATATGCTTCTCTAGTTGCTATCTTACCCATTAATTTTCACCTCCAAGTTCAGCTAAAGCATCACTACATTGTTGTGCGCTTGGTGCAGTACCGTGCCATGCACATTGGTTTTCCATAAATGAAACACCCTTACCTTTTATTGTGTTTGCAACGATAACTGTTGGCTTACCTTTTGTATTTTTAGCTTCTTCAAGAGCATTCTTTATTGCATCAAAATCATGACCATCAATAGCAATAACATGCCAATTGAAAGCAACAAATTTATCAGCGATTGGTTCAGGAGATACAACATCCCAAAGATTACCATCTATTTGCAATTTATTATAATCAACAAAAGCAGTTAAATTATCTAATTTATATTGAGCTGCACACATTGCTGCTTCCCAAACTTGACCTTCTTCAAGTTCTCCATCACCTAATACTGTATAAACTCTGTATTCTTTGTTATCAAGTTT